>CAKZIH010000193.1 GCA_936931335.1 uncultured Nostocoides sp.
TACGTCAGGGAGCCACACCCACTCCCCAAACCCCACCACTCCACGGGACTCTTACCCGCCGAAGGACTCGTTGGACGCGATCGCGACAGAGGCCTTCTCCTCGCGCTCGGTGAGGACCTGGAACAACAGCTCGGCCCCGCGCCGGTCGAGTTGCATGTATCCGAGTTCGTCGATGCAGAGCAGGTCGACGCGTCCGTAGCGGGCGATGGTCTTGGCGAGTGTCATCTCGTCGGCGGCCTCGACGAGCTCGTTGGCGAGATGGGTGGCCAGGGTGTACTTGACCCGGTAGCCGGCCATGGCGGCCTCTGTGCCGAGCGCGATGAGCAGGTGAGATTTGCCGGTGCCGGAGTCGCCGATCAGACACAGCGGTTGCCCCTTCTGGACCCATTCGCACTTGGCGAGGGTGTGGATCACGGCGGGGTCGATGTTGGGGTTGGCGTCGAAGTCGAAGGCCCGCAGGGACTTCTCGCGGGGGAACTTGGCGGCCTTGATCCGACGCTCGGACCGGCGTCGTGCACGGTCGTCACACTCGGCGAGCAGTAGTTCGGCGAGGTATCCGCGGTAGGACATCTGCTCGTGCCCGGCCCGGTCGGCGTAGTCGGTGAAGGAGCTGCGGATGGTGGGCATCCTCAGCATCCGGCACGCCTGGTCGATCGCGGCGTCGGCTGCTTCCTCGGTCATCCCTCGGCGCTTGGTGGTCACGGTGCGGCTCCTTCGTTCGGCGGGTCACGGCGGCAGGCCAGCAGCTGGTCGTACTTGTCCACGCTCGGCAGCGGCCGAGTGTCGGTCGGGATGTGGGCGCGAAGCCGGCGCTCGGTCAGCGATCGCACGGCAGGGGTCTCGCCTTCACCGCGTGCCCTGTCGCCGCCCAAGTGGGTCGGGTGGTGACCTGTCTTGTCGTCGGCTCCGCCATCTTCCGTCTCGTTGTGCTTGCGCGCTTCAAGTGCGACAGCGTCCGCGGTGAGCGCGCCTGCGCGCAGCGCTGTCGCGAGCCCGGCGACGACGTGTTCGTGGGGAAGGTGCCGGTGCAGCATCAGGACCTCGATCAGCGCCCGGGTGCCGTCGGCGTCACCGTGGGCCTTGCAGGCCGCGGCCCACCAGGCGTCGTGAACGGGAGTGAACCTCCCCGATGCCCTGGCCTGTTCCAGCGCTGTCGCGCCGGGTAGCGCGCCGGGTTTGCGGAGGAGGACCTCGAGGTAGTGGTCCAGGTCGACCCGGGTCGAGCCCTTGGTCATTAGGCGCTCGTGGCGGGCGATTTCGGTCTTGCCGTCGAACACGACCAGGTCGCTGGCGTTGAGCAGCACTCGGGCTTGACGGCCGACCATGCGGGCGGGGACGGAGTATTTGTTCATCCGAACGGTGATCTGGGCGTACCTGTCGACGCGTGGGGTGAACCAGCGGCCGGTCTCGAACGACTCGTTGGGCAGTGGCGCGAGCAGAGGCTGCTCGGTGGCGAAGTGTTCCCCGACCGTGCGGGCGCGGGATCCGATCCGCCGGCTGTCGTCGGCTTCGTCCCAGACGTCGACCATGGCGTTGAGCTCGGCGACGGAGTGGACTTCTGGGATGGGGACGAGGTGGTTGCGTCGGAACCAGCCGATCTGCCCCTCGACGCCGCCCTTCTCGTGAGCGCCTTGGATGCCGGGCTGGCAGTAGAAGGCCTCGATGCCGTAGTGGGAGCGGAACGCGGTCCACCGGTCGGCCTCGACCCGCTGGCGGGAGAACCCGATCACGCTCGCGACGGCGGCCTTGAGGTTGTCGTAGCGGATCTTCCCGGTCGGGACGCCCCCGAGGGCTCGGAACGCGTGCGTGTGGCCCTCGAAGAAGGCTTCCTGCCCGGCGGACGCACTGATCCTGTGGGCGGCCTTGCCGGAGTATGAGAGTCGCAGGCTGAACAACGTGCAGGTGACCAGTTCGCCGCGCAGCCGGATCGCGACCTCGCCGAAGTCGACCTCGGCCTCGCGGCCTGGCAGGTGCTCCTGCGGAATGTACGTGTTCGCGGGTTCCCGGCCCGCTTCGATCCGGATCTCGCGGCGTCTCGTGGCGACATACTCGCGCACCATCCAGTAGGACACGTCGGTGGTGTGGTGCTCATCCTGGAGCCGGTCGAAGATCCGCTTCGCGGTGTGCCGCTGCTTGCGAGGCGCGTCCAGGTCCGCCCGCAGCCAGTCATCGATGACGCCTCGGTACTGGTCCAGACGTGACCCGCGCTTCGGGGGTGGCTTCCGCTCCTTCGGCCAGGCCGACTCCAGTGCGGCGGCCACGGTCCGGTAGCCGACGCCGTGCTTGCGTTGCAGCGCACGATTCGAAACCCCCGCGCGGGCGTCGCGCCGAATCGCCGCATACAACTCGACTCGATTCACTGCCGGCATCCGCGATGGCGGCTTCAGTGGGTGCTGGCCGAAATTGTCGCGAGAAGCCGCTGCATCGTCGCTACGGTCCGCGTCGTGACCGGCACGGACAGCAGTTGCTCGAGGCACCCGGTGACGTTGCCTGCGGTCTGGCGCGGCTTCCAGCAGACGCTGTGGGCGCAGTCGGGCCCCATGGCGCGGATCTCTACGAGGCCATCTGGGCTTCGGAACGGTAAGCGGACAGTCGGGAACTGGCGCACGTCAAAGAACGAGATCATCGAGCGATAGACACCTTCCCCGGGATCTACCGGAGGCACATCCTCTACCGCGCGCCGAATTTGCTCCAGCGCCCGGATGACAACAGTTGGCTGATACCCGGTGGCCCGCAATCTGATGATCGCCGCGGCCGAGGCATTCTCCGGATCCATGGCCTCGAAAACGACCGTGCCGTTGCTTTGGAAGCTGCGGGCGACCGCCGGGCCGCCGAACGCCTCGACGAGTTCATCACCAGTGGGACTGCCTGGGTGGCCGAGGTTGACGTTGCGGAACAAGGCGACGGTGATCATGATGTGGCCAGCTCCATGGTGACGCACGCTGTCTCCGCCGGGTGGGTGATCATCGGCCAGTGGCCGGCGTCGAGCGTGCGGTAGCTCCATCCGAGCTTCTCCGCTGACACCTCGGCGACTGGAGGACTGGTCCGGAGGCAGCGAACGTACGCTACGGGCACGCCGGCTGCGCTCAGTGGCTCGTTGATCGCAGGTTGCGTGTAGGTGCCGATCGGCTGCGCGGTCAGATGCTGCTGCATCCACGCGAAGTCGGCGTCACCGATCCCGTTGTCCGGGTAGAGCTGGTCGAGCTGATCCCGGGAGAACCACGGGATCGCCCCGTCGTTGGCCAGGCTCGTCATGAACCCGGCGACCTCGGCCCCCATCACGTCGAACCACGACCTGCCCGGCTGCGGCAGAACGGCATCGATGAAGATGAGTCGGCGGATGCTCTGTGGTCGTCTTTCGAGCACTCCTGCCGCGACGTAGCCGGCGAATGAGTGAGCGACGAGAGTGGCATCCGCTTGGTCGCTGAGGGCTTCGTCGATGTCCTCGATCCAGTTATCCAGACTGACGGCGTTCGCGGGCGTCGCGTCATCGCCCGTCGTGCGTAGTTGCGGCGTTATGGTGTGGAATCCGTGGTCGTGCAGGATCGGTCTGACGCGTTCCCAGGCCCAAGGGCCAAGGCCGCTACCTCCGATGAGGACGATGGGGCTGCTTGCGGTCATGTGTCTGCTCCTATGCGGTTCATGAAGTCGGTCAGGTCGTCGACGAGCTCGGCGGGCGAATCGAGTGAGGCGACGTGGCCACCGCTGTCGTGTGAGTACCAGGCCACGAGGTTGTTCGCTCGGGACGACACCGAGCGGGCGGCGAAGTCGCCATGACCGAAAACGCTCACTGCGGTCGGCACGCCCCCGGCCGCGGCATCCACGTCCGGAGCGTCCATCGAATAGATCCGCATGCTGGTGCCGGCACTCGCTGTCAGCCAGTAGAGAGTCGCGTTGGCCACGATGAAGTCGGTTCCTAGGCCGAAGTCGTCCCCCAGTGGGGCCTGCCAAAGCTGGTACTTGTCAAGCTGCCAGGCGAGCAGCCCTACGGGAGAGTCCGACAACGCGAATGCCAGCGAGTCCGGTCGGCGACTCTGCAGCTGAAGGTATCCGCCGCCGTCGACGGCGAACCTCTGCAGCCTGCTCCAAGCAGGCTCGTCGTCCGCGCTCTCGGCCATGAAGCCTCGTAGCCCTGCGCTCACGTGGACACCGATAACCCGCTCGGGTTCGACTGCGGCGATGGCTCGAGCGACGACGGACCCCCAGTCCTGTCCATGGACGAGGAACCGGTGGTGGCCCATCGCCCGCATGGCATCAGCCAGTGCGCGCGCTGAGTCGGTGATCGACCAGGAACCTGGTGGCAAAGTCGAGGTGCCGAACCCGGGAAGGGAAGCAAGCACGATCTCGGAGGCGAGAGTCCGGAGAGGCTCGATCACACGGTGGAAGGCGAGGAAAGAGGTGGGCCAGCCGTGCAGAAGCAACATTGGCACGCACCCTGATCCGCGGACCCTGACGGCATGGACGCGGGTGCCCGCGATCCTGAAGTCGACGTGCTCACCCAATCCGTCGTGGCTCTTCTGCTGAAGCCAGTGGTCCCACTCAGTCGCATAGTGCTCCACGATCGACGGCGCAAGACCGCGCGCCCCCTCGCCCAACGATGGCAGCACCGGCCACCGCGTCTGACTCAAGCGGCTACGGAGCGACTCGAAACCCGCATCGGCCCCGAGTGCACCCACGAGAAGTTGGTAGCATGCTGTCACATTGCCAACCCTAGGCACATGACAGTCTGCTGTCAAAGGAGAGTTGCGTGAACCCCGACGCCGACGCGGCACTGCATGCCATCTTCGAGGTCAACCGGCTCCTGCGCGACGCCGGGGAGCGAGTGTCCGCGGCGGCAAGTCAAACACATTCCCGGCGCATGGTCCTCCAAGCCGGCGATCGCGCCACCGTCCCGGACATCGCCCGCCGGCTCGGGCTCCAGCGGCAGAGCGTTCAGCGCGTCGCCGACGAACTCGTAGCAGACGGTCTTGCGCGCTACGAGGACAACCCACGCCACCAGCGGTCCCGACTCCTCGTCACGACGGCAGCCGGAAAGAGCGCACTCGCGGCGATCCAGAGCGCTCACCGCGCGTGGGTCGCGGAAGTGGTAGCCACAGTCGGCGAGCTCGACTGGGAACGCCTCAACGGTGACCTTGGCCGCATCGCGCAGGCCGTTGGGCACCACGCACGGCAGCCTGGCTAAGTCACGGCATGCACGGCCAAGCATATGTGCTGGCGTCTGGTGGTGTCGACTCTCGCCAACATGCTGACCCGATGGATCCTCGTCGGTGCTCGAACTCGCCTACAACTGGTGTCGAACGGAACCTCCCAAGCCAGACCACGTCAGCCGGCCCGCAGTCGAGCTCCCCGAGCACGGCTGCAAGGTCGTCGGCGTGGGATTCGATGCTGATGTCGGCCGCGAGCTCTGACCGACCGGCGCCGGCGCTGTCGACACGGATGACCGTGTGGTTGTCCTGCAGCGCGTCGGCCTGCACCTGGTAGAAGTTCGAGGTGCCACCCAGACCATGGACCATGAGAACGGCCGGTCCGCTGCCGCTGATCTCGACAGCCAGTTCGTGTCCGTTGATGTTCATTGTGTTCCAGCTCCTTCGGGTTGGGGCATGTCTGAGGGCTCAGGCCACGCTGTTGCGCTGGGAGCCAAGCCCGGTGATGGAGGCCTCGACGACGTCGCCGCTGGTCATGAACTTTGGTGGCTCGAAACCGATCCCGACCCCGGCCGGCGTGCCGGTCGCGATGATGTCTCCCGGTTGGAGGGTGATGCCCGCCGAGATCGTCTCGATGAGGGTGGGGATGTCGAAGATGAGGTCAGCCACGGTGGCGGACTGCCGCATCTCACCATTGACGAAGCTCTCCACGCGGAGGGTGGTCGGGTCCGGGATCTCGTCTGCGGTCACCGCCAGTGGCCCCATGGGGCAGTGGGTGTCAAGGGACTTCCCGATCAACCACTGCTTGTGCTTGCGCTGCAGGTCGCGGGCGGTGAAGTCGTCGATGATCGTGTAACCCCACACGTGCTCCGCTGCTTGCTCTCGCGAGATGCCGCGTCCGCCCACGCCGATGATGACGCCCAGCTCAGCCTCGTAGTCCAGCTCTGAGGTGACCCCGGGGTGGGGGTCGATGTCGTCGTAGGGTCCGGTGACCGAGCTGGGAGCCTTGGAGAACACCACCGGAAATTCGGGGATGGCCTCGGAACGGTCGGGGGAGTCGTAGCCAGATCGTCCGAACTCGACCACGTGCTCCCGGTAGTTCTTGCCGACGCAGAAGATGTTTCGCCGGGGCACCGGGATGGGTGCGAGCACCCGGACCGACGAGACGGCTGTCGAGGGCAGGTCTGCCGGTTGGGCGAGCTGCGGGGCCAGCGTCGACCAGTGCTCGATGAGGTCGACGAGATCGGCTCCCCCCGGCAGCGTGTCGGTGAGGTCATGGACGACGGCGGTGTCACCCTCCCCCGTGACCAGACCGACTCGACGGACCGAGTCCCCGTGGGTGAAGGTCATGAACTTCATGCTGCTCCAATCGAGACCATTACGACCAATATAGACCATCTCCAGAGTAGGCGGCTCGTCCTCTGCCGTCTACCCCTGGATTCACGCGGGTATCGTCACGACCGCGCTGGCCTATTGGTCTGAATTGGTTCATCGGGTTAGACTTGGGCATGCTCAGCCCGGATCGCGCGTTGCGTGCCCTCGTCGAGGACGGGATCTCCCGTGGTGAGCTGGCGCCTGGTTCCAAGCTGCCGACGGAGCGTGAGCTCGTTGCGACGCTGCAGTTGCCGCGAAGTGCTGTCCGCCGTGCGCTGTCCCGCCTCGAGCAGGAGGGGATGGTGGTGCGCGAGGTGGGCCGGGGGACCTTCTTGCGGGAGGGCTACGTGGCGGAGGGGGTGGCCAGGGACGCCAGTCCGGCGGACATCATGCAGGCGCGCATGGTCCTCGAGCCCTCCGTCGCAGTCCTCGCGGCGCATGCGGCGACCCAGGCGGACCTGGCCCGCATCGCCAGCTTCGCCGATCAGGGAGGCAGGTCGGAGGACTTCGACAGCTTCGAGACGTGGGACAGCAAGTTTCATCGGGCGATCGGCGAGGCGACGCACAACGATCTGGTCCTGGCCATGTTCGACGTCATCAACGCTGGTCGCGCGCTCCCCGTGTGGGGAAGCCTCAAACGGCGCACCTCCACACCGGAGCGACGACGCTGCTATCACCAGCAGCACGTCAGCATCCTCGAGGCCCTCAACGACCGTGACCCTGCTGGGGCCGAGCGCGCGATGCGCGCTCACCTGAAGTCCGTCACGGACAACCTGATCGGCAACGCCTGACCGCGGTCGCGCGGTGATGCGTTCAGGGCCCCGTCGGGACTTCCACCTGCACACTGGAAGCACCTACCCCGACTCGAGGAGCCGACCCGAGCCCGCCGATACTTCCGGCGCTCAGGTCCGCACCAACCGCGAGGCGGCCGGGCTGACCATCCGCGACCTCGCCCACGCTCTGGACATCCCATATCAGCGGCTGCGACGCCTCGAGATCGACGACCGCCACGACCCCGAACTGGCCACCCGAGCACTCAGGCACCTGGCCGGACCAGGACTCCCGGATGCCGCTTGACACCAATAGGAGCATCCACTATCGGGGACTCGACTCGCCCGGCCTTCGCGAGTAGGGCGTCAATCTTGGAGGTCTGCTCATCCAGATGCTGGATCGCTCGCCGTTGCTCGGCAGGGGGGAGGTGGCGGAATCGGCAGCCCTCGGATCGCGGGCACGTTGGTGCGGCTGAATGTGCTGCCAATCATCCGGCCCTCCGTCTCATAGCGGGGTTCCCAGTCGCCACGCCATCCCCGAACGCGCAGCGATACCCAAAGCTGTCGCCCGGCCGGCCGTACAGCAGACCCCGCGAATCGACCTGCCGAAGATGCACGGAGGTTGGCTGTTCGCCATTTTGTCTGGAGGCATAGATCACGTGTGTCACTTCCGGGCTTGGTGCGGAGCTGGGTGGACGGATGGGTGCTGCCATGGCGGGCCGTGCCGGTGTGCTGCTCAACCCGGCGGCGACGTGGCTGAACCAGCTGCTAGCCCTGTTGGGTGGCGGATGCCGAGGCTGCCCCAGTGGCTGGGAAGTTCCGCTTGGCCCACGCCCCGATCGCATTGGTGCTGACCCCGTTGACAGTCCCACCAACCGCGCCACCGGCGAAGGGTACGAATTTGGTGAGGTTCAGGACGCCAGTGGTGCCGGCCTTCGTGAGCAGGCGGAAGCCGACCTTCTTGTTGATCTCGATCAGGACCTTTCCCGGCACCTTCCCTAGGAGGGCGGCGGCGCCCTTCTCCCCGAGCGTGACCCCCGCCTTGGCCATCGCTTCGGCGCCGGAGGAGCCGAGCAGAGTCACCAATACGAGACTCTGCACCTCCTGCGAGTGCACGTCGTAGCCGCGGAGGTGGGCGATCGAGCCCGTCAGGCGGCCCTGCATCAGCCACAACGTGGTCATGTCCGCGGGAATGGCGACCGGGAGGGTGATGAGACCACCAACGCCGGTGGCAAACCCGGTCGCAGCGGTGATGCGCACGTGCGTCGCGATAAGCCGGTCGATGGCCTTCTCGACATCTGCGTGCTGACGCAGATGCTCCTCAGCCGTTGGGATAGACCCCTTCCACGGGCCGGCACCGTTCACGCCCACGCTCAGGATCTTCTCCGCGAGTGACGCCGCAGACGCTGCCAGTGTTTCCTTCTCATTCATTACTCAAGGCTACTCAAAGACACGGACAGTGACATCCACTTCTATAGGGCAAGGCAAGTTGCAAGATGGCTGACTGTGCCAATCGTCGTCTTAGGCTCATCGCCATGCTGATTGCCGATCTCATCGCCGTCATCGAAGGGCTCCCCGCCGCTCAGCCCCAGGCCGACGCCTATGAGGCGGGCCCGGTGCTGGGGTCGTCCCGGGCCTCGAAGGCGTGGTACCGCCACCAGAAGGAGCACCTGCTGGGATGGCTGTCGGAGTATCACGGCAGCGGTGCCTATGGACGTCAGCGGGGTTCTGGGGATCCACGGCTCGCCTACAACAGGTTCCAATGTGCGCCGGGGCTGATCTGGCTCGCAGAGGCGCTCGGCGAGGAGCCGGACGTCGTCCGCCGCGCCATCGCCGCAGTGCAAACCGCCCCTCCGCGCGGTGCCAGCCAGTGCGGAGCCGTCCGCGCAGTGATCCCGTGGGCGCGGATCGAGGAGCTTGCCGCCCGCCAGCCCCGGCGGAGATCGCGTGTCACCGCCGTCACTGCACGTGCCGCGCCCAAGGCTGGCGCGCGGCCTGTGACTCGGTCTCGTCGAGTTGCCGGTCGACCCAGACGGGGGCTGTAGAGGTAGGGCGTGGGACGAACTCACGGTTGGGTGGCTGCGAGCGTCAAGCTGGCGATCCCCCTTCCCCGAGGCGTTCCGTACGTTGTATGGCAACCTCGAGAAGGACTCGTGGGCCTGGACTGTGCCGAGCGCGGGCAGGGCTAAGAGGGCAATCGCGTGCTGAAGAAGCAACTGGTGACTGATGGCGAGGCCCACGCGGCCCTGGTCGTTCGACAGGGCGAGGACGGAGAGGAAGCCGTTGCCTGGGCGCAGTACGGCTCACCGGACGAGCTACCGAACATTCATCACCGCAAGCAATACCTCAAGGACCTGTCAGCAGCCGGCGAGAACGAGCCTGACTACCGCATTACGTGCATCTTCGTGGACAAGCGCTTCCGTGGCCATGGCCTGGTCACCGCCGCCTTGCACGGCGCACTCGATCCGATCGTGCGGGCAGGCGGCGGGATCGTCGAGGGCCACCCCCGCATCGCTCGCACGGACAAGCCGACCTCCTCGTCGTTCTTCTACAACGGCACCAGAGCCGTGAACGAGCGTGCCGGATTCGAGTTCATCCGCGCCAAGGGGCTGCGCAACACCGTGATGCGCCGGGCCGTCCAGCCCGCCTGACTACTGGCGCGACTCGTGCAGGGCCCTCACTGGCGATCCGTGTCGTGCGGCGCGCAGGGATGCGGCGGAGCGGCATACGGTGTAGGCATGAGCGAGGAGTCTCTCCACCGCATCCTGTCCATCCCCGGGCGCACCGGGGTGCTGACCACGCTCAAGCGCGACGGCCGGCCGCAGATGTCGGTCGTGATCCATCATTACGACCCCGCGTCGCGCACGTTGTCGATATCGGTCACCGATGACCGCGCCAAGACCCGCAACCTGCGGCGTGATCCGCGGGCCGGCTACCTCGTGGCCGGTGCGAGCCAGTGGGAGTATGTCGTCGCCGAGGGCACGGCGCGGCTGGGTGAGGTGGCGACGGATCCGTACGACGCGGCCACGGACGACCTCGTGGAGCTCTATCGCCTGGTGGGAGGCGAGCACCCGGACTGGGAGGAGTACCGAGCGGCGATGGTGGAGCAGCGGCGACTGGTCCTGCGCATCGACGTCGAGCGCGTCTACGGCAGCGCGAGCTGACACGTCCGTGGGGCTGACCAGCGTGAAGACACCCACGGGCCACACTGGGGGCCACCCCACCACCACCGAGAAGGCCGCGTGAGCCAGGTCGTCGACTTCAAGAATGTCTCCACCGAGGGGGTCGAGTCCTCACCCGTCGCTGAGGCCCTCGCCGGCTTGCGCGCCAACGAGGCGCGCTACTTCCACTCGAAGTACGCCCACGAGTTCACGGTCCTTGACGCCGCCGACGACCCCGAGACGGTTGAGTGGGTGACCCGCATCCTCAAGGACGAGCGCGGCATCGTCATCGCCTCGCGCCCGCTGCAGGTGGCCGTCTCCGACGTCGACGGCATCCACTGGGTGCACGTCTTCCACGAGTCCGGGCTCGGTGTCAACGTCCTCTGGACCGTCGAGGACGGCGGCAAGCGCGCGGTCGGCTTCAAGCTGTCCGAGGGGATGGACGTGCCCGATGAGCTGTCGTCCTTCAAGTTCGCTCGTCAGAAGTCCAAGCTCGCGGGCGTCATCCGCGGTTCCTACTTCGTGATCAAGGGCGTGTACTAGGCACTTGGCGCCCGTGTGCCCGGGCCGGCTGAACCCGTCCACCGGATCTCGCCGTCGATCATCACGTCCGTGGGAACGAGACCGAGGTGTGTGGCGACACGTGAAGATGCCTCGTGGTCGGGGTGGATGTGGGCGACGAGGTGGTGCACGCCGCGCCGTGCCAGCTCCTTGACCATGAGGCGGGCGGCGCCGGTGGCGTGGCCGCGGCCTTGCCAGGGCGTCCCGATCACCCAGGAGATCTCGGCGGTGTCGCCGTCGACCGGCACCGTCGCCTGCACGTAGCCCACCGGCCGTTGGTCGGGGCCTGCCAGCACGATCCAGTTGAGCCACTGCTCGGAGCCGTCCGCCGAGCGTCCTACGACCTGCCGGGAATAGCGGGCGGCCAGCTCCTCGCGGGTGGGCGGCTCGCCGCCCGTGAACAGATGGAGCGACGGGTCCGCGAGGACCTCGACCACGGCGTCGGCGTCCGCGACGCGCAGCGACCGCAGGGACAGGGCGGGCGTCATACGGCCAGTTGATCGGCACCCCGCGAGGTCCGCAACCCCGATCCCCGCCGGACACAGTCTCTCGGCCGATCGTCAGGAGCCTGGACCGATCCCGTCAACGCTCCTGACGCTACGAAAACCGATGGCCCGACGCCACGCTCACGCACCGCTCCCACCCCTCACGCCTCGCGACCACGGACGCCGTGCGACAGCACGTCGGCGCCCCGACCCCCGAGAGGAGGGTCGGGGCGCCGCACGGAGCGGTCAGCGCGTCGCGCCGGGGTGGCTGACGACCGTCGAGGGCCCGGGGTTCGTGGCGTCGACCGGGGCGCCGACGCCGTTGACCACGGAGTCGATGCCGCCGTCGCCGTTCAGCCACCTCGTGAGCAGGTGGTTGAGGCGCACGCCCGGCCTGGTCGGCGCGACGAAGGCCGTACTCAGGTGGATGCCCTGGTGCTGGTTGAAGAAGCTGTAGCTGCCCATGCCCCAGCCCTCGAAGGACCGCACGTCGGACGTGACCTGGAACGCGGGGTAACCCTTGAAGGTGGGGGTCATCATCCACGCCGACTGGGACGGCACGTCGTACGGCTTCTCGTTCTGGAAGAAATAGACCCGACCGCGCTCGCCGTTCCAGACCACCTCCGTGCGCAGGAAGTGCTCGACGAACAGGCCGTATGCTGTGACGTCGTCCCCGTTGACGACGACGCCGTGGTCAGCGGGGTTGACCGTCCAGCCGACACCCTCGCCGTGGTCGGCGCGCCAGGCCCAGATGTTGTCGAGGATGACGTTGGAGGCGTCGACGGTCATCGCCGTCGTCGTCGACCCGGCCGCCGCGCCACCGACGCGCAGGAAGACGTCGGACACCAGGGTGGGGGTGCTCCCCGCGCCGGCCGACCGACGCTTGGAGCCCGCGTTGCCGTGCGCGTCGCCGACCTGGAGGATCGTCTTGGAGCGCTTCGGCCCGGCGTCGAGCATGACCCCGCTGATCGTCACCCCAGGCACGGACGACGTCGCGATCACGGGCTGCCCCGTCCGCTGCGAGAGGGCGGGCAGGCCCAGGCCCAGCACGACCGTGCCGGGGCGACTCACCCTGATGG
>CAKZIH010000194.1 GCA_936931335.1 uncultured Nostocoides sp.
GCGAACTGGGAGGAGGCGGAGGCGTCGATGCGCACCGACCCGCCGCGCACCCGGCCGCCGCCGACCGAAAACGGCAGGGCACCGCGCCCACCGTCCTCGACCCGGGCGCCGACGTCGCGCAGGGCGCCGAGGATCGGGCCCATCGGGCGGGTGCGGGCCTGCTCATCGCCGTCAAAGGTGACCGGCGCCTGCGCAAGCGCGGCGACGGCTGGGACAAAGCGCATCACGGTGCCGGCCAAGCCGCAGTCGATCCGGCCACCACCGCGCAATTCGGCGGGCGTGACGATCCAGTCCTGCGGCGCGTCCGGGGCGTCGGTGATCTCGGCGCCGAGGTCCCGCAGCGCCTGCGCCATGAGCAGGGTGTCGCGGGAGCGCAACGGGATACGGAGGCGGGAGGCATCCTCGGCGATAGCGGCCAAGACGAGGTAGCGATTGGTGAGCGACTTGCTCCCCGGCAACACCACGACGGCGTCCACCGGATCGCGATGGGCCGGGGCGGCCCAATCCCCGGCCGCGCCCGGCGGCATCAACTCGCCTGGGCGATCTTGAGCTGGGCCTCGCGGCTGGCGGTGCGTGCGGCCGACCGGGCGCGGTAGGCCAGGCCCCGCTTGCCGGAAGTGTCCACGGCGGCGAGCAGGACGCCACCGAGCAGGCTCAGGTTCTTGGCGAACTGGGTCTGCTGCTCCTTGCGCTTCTGAGGGTCGCTCTCATTCCAGAAGGCATGCGCCCCGACGGTGGTCGGCAGCAGGCTGGCGGCCAGCGCGGTGGAGGCGATGCGCGGCAGGCGGCCGGTCGCGAGCATCGCCCCACCCAGGATCATCGAGGCGCCATTGGCCCGAACGATCAGTTCCGGGTCGTCCGGCAGGCCGAGCGGCCCGGAGATCGCATTGATGATCGGCTGGGACGCCTTGGCGCGCGCGGCGGGGTGACGCAGGGCGTCCAGGCCACCAGTGATGAATACGGTGGCGAGCAGGGGACGCGCTACGCGGCGAACGAGAGTCATGGGTGAGGGCCTTCCGGTCTCGTGAGGGTCGTCTGAACTCCTACTACCGTAGACGCAAACGGTGACAGCGCGGCGGAGAGGAAACGGCATGTGCGGGCGGTATGCCGCGAGCGCGGACCTGGTGGAACTCGTCGAGGAGTTCGAAGTCGCCGCGGACCTGAGTGCCGAACCGGGCAAGACCGTGCTGGCCAATCCGCAGTCACCGCCGGCCGGAACCCCCGATTGGAATATGGCCCCGACCAAACGTGCCCCGGTAGTCCTCACTCGCCGGATTGACGACATCCCCACCCGGCAGTTGCGTCTGCTCACCTGGGGTCTGGTGCCCAGTTGGTCCAAGGATCCCAAGGGTGGGGCGCGGATGATCAATGCGCGCGCGGAAACGGTGGCGGACAAACCGGCATACGCCCGGGCCTTGGGCGCTCGGCGCGCGCTCATACCTGCCCAGGGCTGGTATGAGTGGCAACAGTCGCCCACCGCGCTGGATGCTAAGGGGCGCCCGCGCAAACAGCCCTTCTTCATCCACCGCGGTGACGAGGAGTTGATGGGGATGGCCGGGATCTATGAATTCTGGCGGGATCGCAGCGTGGCGGACGCCGACGACCCGGCCGCTTGGCTGGTCACCTTCGCGGTGCTGACCACGCAAGCCGAGCCGGGGCTGGATCGCATCCACGACCGCCAGCCATTGGTCCTGGAACGCGGCGATTGGCAGCGCTGGCTCGATCCGGAACTCACCGATCCGGCCGGGATCGCCGACCTGCTCGACTTCGCCCAGCCGGGCCGGTTCGCCGCCTATCCGGTCGGCCGGGACGTCAGTTCCAACCGCAGTAATGGGCCCGGCTTGGTGGACCCGGCGCAGGCGGCGGAGCTGGTGGGAGTGGTGGACCCGACCACCGGCGAAATCATCGACGGCTGAGGCAGGAGACCTAGTCGAGGAGCGTATTCGCCAACTCAGTGTCGACCACCAGGCTCTTCACCAAGCCGCCGGCCAGGGCCGCGCGCACCGCCGGTGCCTTGTCGGCACCTCGCACCACCGCGATCACCTCCGGTATGCCGCGTAGCTGTTGCGCCGTGAGGGTCACCGTCCGGTCGGTCAACGGGGTGGCCACGTCCGGGCCGTCTGCCCCCAGATAGATACCCATCACCTCGCCGACTACCCCGGCGGCGGCGGCGGCCTGTTGATCGGCCGGCGAGAGGGTGTCGTGCACGGTCGACTGTCCGGGCTGCCATACCCCGACGCCGACCACGGCGATGGTCACCCGGTCGGCCGCGCGCATCGCGTCCGCCACCGAAGGCTGGCGGCGCATCACCGCGGCCGAGGCGGCGTCATCGAGGACCAGGGGCGAATAGAACAAATGGGCCTCGCCGCCGGCGATCCCGGCGATGCGCCCCACGACGTCGACCGGACTGGTCGCCTCGCCGGGGATGACAAGTGAGCCACTGAGCTGGACCACCGGGATCGGGGGGAAGGTCTCGATGGCGCGGATCATCGCGGCAACCGAGCGGGCCCAGGGCAGCCCCAGGACGTCCTGGTCGGTGACGATCTCGCAGAGCAGTTCCGCGGCGGTCCGACCAAGGTCCTCACGCCCCGCCGGATCGGCACCGTGACCCAGCACGACCGCCGCCTGGGACAACTGCAGGGCCTCGCGGAGCCGGTCGGACAATTCGAGATCGACCACGTCGTCGCTGGCGATCTCGATGCGGACAATGCCCAGCTCATGGGCCGTGTCCAGCAGCCGCGCGACCTTGAAGCGACTGATTCCCAGGGCTGCGGCGATCTCCACCTTGCTCTCGCCGGCCAGATAGTGCCGGCGCGCGACGGCGGTCGCCAGCACCTTCGCCGCGGGGCCCAACCTTTCGGTCACAGCCTGATTCCGTTCTGTGAGTTGGTCCTTGACAACGGGTGATCTCCGACACTTTACTCACATGTGCACGAGTGCCGCTCATATGAGCGAAGCGCGCTCGGACGACCACTCGACGAGGAGAGATCGCATGGCAAGCAAGCAGTTCTGGGTGCTCACGAGCGCGACGGCCGTCTTGGCCGCGTCGCTCACGGGCTGCTCCGGAGCCGGTGGCGGCGGCAGCAAGGGCGGCGACAACAGCGGCAGCGGTGGGGGCGGCGCGATCAATGTGCTGATGGTCAACAACCCCCAGATGGTCGACCTGCAGAAGCTCACCGCGGACAACTTCACCAAGACCACGGGCATCAAGGTCAACTACACGGTGCTGCCGGAGAACGACGTCCGGGACAAGATCAGCCAGGAGTTCTCCACCCAGGCCGGCCAGTATGACGTGGCCACCCTCTCCAACTTCGAGATTCCGATCTACGCCAAGAACAAGTGGGTCGCGGACCTGACCGAGAAGGCCAAGGGCGACACCGACTTTAACCAGGACGACATCCTCAAGCCGATGACCGACTCCCTGTCGGTGGACGGCAAGATCTATGGCGAGCCCTTCTATGGCGAGTCCTCGTTCATGATGTACCGCAAGGACCTCTTCGAGGCCAAGGGCCTGACCATGCCCGACAAGCCGACCTGGCAGCAGATCGCCGACTTCGCCGCGAAGCTCGACGACGGCACGACCAAGGGCATCTGCCTGCGCGGTCAACCGGGTTGGGGCCAGATCTTCGCCCCGCTGACCACCGTGGTCAACACCTTCGGTGGCACCTGGTTCAACGAGGACTGGACCCCGGGCGTCAATGCGCCGGAGTTCAAGGAGGCCGTGAACTTCTACGTCGACCTGGTCAAGGCCCACGGCGAGGCCGGTGCCCCGCAGGCGGGCTTCACCGAGTGCCTGAACAATATGACCCAGGGGAAGACGGCCATGTGGTACGACGCCACCTCCGCCGCCGGCTCGCTCGAGGCCATCGCCCGGCTCGGGGAGGCGGCGCCGGCCAAGGCCCGTGTGATCCCGCTCGCGGTCGCCGGCGCCTTCCACACCG
>CAKZIH010000195.1 GCA_936931335.1 uncultured Nostocoides sp.
TCGGCACTGGAGCAGGCGTTGGACGCCTTCGCGGCCGCCGACGGCGCGAGCCGTCCGGAGCCCACCCGACCCAAGGACACCCTGGAACACGTGCAATTGGGCGGGCCGGGGCTCTTCGAGCGGATGGCCGACATGAACTTGGCCGCGAGCGTGCAGCCGGCACACCTGCTGGACGACCGGGACGTCATGGAACGCTCTTGGCCGCAGCAACTGCCGTGGGCCTTCGCCCTCAACTCGATGCTCGCCGCCGGGGTGGAGGTGCGGCTGGGCTCCGACGCGCCGGTCTCCCCGCTGGATCCGTGGCTGGCGATGGCGGCCGCGGTCCACCGCAGCGCCGACGAGCGCCCCGCCTGGCAGCCGCAGGAGGCCCTCACCCCAGCCCAAGCGCTGGCGGCGAGCACCGACGGGGCGGGCACCATCCGACCCGGGAGCCTGGCCGATCTCGCTGTGCTGGAGAACAATCCGCTGGCCCCCGCCGGTGACCCAGCAGCCGCGGGCGCTCGCCTGCGCGCGATGACGGTGGCCGCGACATACGTCAGCGGCCGCGGCACCCATGGTGCGACGGCCGCCGACTGAGCGAGCAGAGGCTCAGAAGTTGATCATGTGGCCAACGATTCCCTCGACGGCCTCCTTGACCGCCTCGGAGAGCGTGGGGTGGGCGAAGACATTGCGGGCGACCTCGTCCGCCGTCAGGTCCCACTTCTGCGCCAGGGTCAGCACCGGCAGCAGCTCGGTGACATCCGGGCCGATCATGTGCGCACCCAGGATCTCGTTGTGCTTGGCGTCAGCGATCACCTTGACGAAGCCGACCGAGTCGCCCAGACCCATCGCCTTGCCGTTGGCGGAGAACGGGAACTGCGCGGTCTTGACGTCGTAGCCCTTCTCCTTGGCCTGCGCCTCGGAGTAGCCGAAGGAGCCGATCTGCGGGTGGCAGTAAGTCGCCCGCGGGATCATGTCGTAGTCGACCGGCATGGTGTCCTCGCCGGCGATGGTCTCCGCGGCGACGATGCCCTGGGCCTCGGCGACGTGGGCGAGCATGAGCTTGGCGGTGCAGTCGCCGATCGCGTAGACATTCGGGACATTGGTGCGCAGGTAATCGTCGATCTCGATTGCGCCCCGCTCGGTGAGCTTGACCCCGATCGCCTCCAACCCGTAGCCCTCGACGCGCGGCGCAAAACCGATGGCGGACATGAACTTGTCCGCCTCGAGCACCTGGGAATCGCCGCCGGCGGCGGGCGAGACGGTGACCTTGACCCCGGAGCCGGTGTCCTCCACGCCCTCGACCTTGGTCGAGAGCATAATCTTCACGCCGAGCTTCTTGTAATGCTTGAGCAGTTCCTTGGAGATGTCGGCGTCCTCGGTGGGCACCATCCGGTCGAGGAACTCGACGATGGTGACGTCGACCCCGAAGTTCTTCATCACATAGGCGAACTCGACGCCGATCGCGCCGGAGCCGGCGATCACGATCGAGGAGGGCAGCTCGGGGTCGAGGATCTGCTCCTCATAGGTGACGACGTTCTTGGACACCGACATACCGGGCAGCATCCGGGTGACCGCACCGGCGGCGATGATCAGGTTGTCGAAGGTGATCTCGCGGGTGGAACCGTCGTTGAGCGCCACCGACATCGCGGTCGGCGAGGTGAGGGTCCCCCAGCCGTCGATCTCCTCGATCTTGTTCTTCTTCATGAGGAAGTGGACGCCCTTGACGATCCCCGAGGAGACCTGGCGCGAGCGGGCGTGCGTCGGGCCGTAGGACATCGTGGCGTCGCCCTCGATGCCGTACTTGGCCTTCTCGTGCGTGAGCGTGTGCGCGAGTTCGGCGTTGCGGATCAGCGCCTTGCTGGGGATGCAGCCGACGTTGAGGCAGACACCGCCCCAGTATTTCTTCTCCACCACGGCGACCTTCTTGCCCAGCTGTGAAGCGCGGATCGCCGCGACATACCCACCAGGTCCGGCACCGAGGACCACCACATCGAAGTCAGCCATGGGCCAACCCTAGGCGATCAGGCGACCACTGCGGGCTGGCGCACGGGCTCGACCCCGGCAGCGGGGCGAATCGCCCGGTGCAACTGCCAGGCGGCGAAGACGGCGACCAGCGAGATGACCAGGTGCAGCCCGAGGAAGCCGGTCACCGCGCCCACGCCCAGCAGCACGCCGGCGACCAGCGGGCCGAGCGCGGACACCCCGGTCTGCAGGGCGGTGAAGACCCCCAGGGTGGTGCCGACCATTCCCTCGGGGGCGAGCGATGCGGTCAGCGGGTTGAGGATCGGGGCGTACATGGTCTCGCCGACGGCGAAGACCGCGAAACTCGCGACGAACACCACGGCGGCGCTCTCCGGGCTGAAGAGCGCGGCGCTGAGCATCACCCAGCCGAGGGTCCAAATGCCGCCGACGACCATCAACAGCAGCGGACCGCTGCGCCGGGCGGTCACCCGGACCACGACGAGCTGCAAGGCGATGATCACCACGGAGTTGATGGCGGCGGCCAGCCCCACAGTGCGTTCCTCGACATGCAGCGAGGTCAGCGCATAGGCCGGCAGTCCGCTCTCGAACTGGGCATAGAAGCCCAGCGCGAGCGCCACGGTGACCACGGCGGTCCACCGCAGGGCGGGTACGCGCCAGATCGCGCGCAGGGCCTTGATCCCGGTGAGTTCCGGTTCCGGGTCGCCGAGTTCGTATGCCGTCTGTTGCGGCGCGCCGCGACCGGCGATCGCGGTGAGCAGCGCGGCGAGGAAGAAGCCGACGGCGCCGGCGACGAACGCCCAGGTCATCCCGTCCGGCCGGTCGAGGTCGACCACGTAGCCGGCGGCGAAGGCGCCACCCGCCATACCGAGGGCGGCTCCGCTGAAGAGCCAGGCGAAGACGCGGCGTTGGTCGTCCCCCGTGGCCCAGCGCAGGGCGAGCACCGACTGAGCCGGGGTGGCCGCGGTGACCCCTATACCGAAGAGCAGCATGGCGAGCAGGAAGGTGGCCGGGGTGGTGGCGAACGGCATCGCGGCCAAGACGAGCGCGGCGCCCAGGCGGGCGATCACCGCGACCCGGGCGGGGTCGAAGCGGTCGGCCAGGCGGCCGCCGATCGGCGCGGCCACCAGGGCCCCGACCGAGAAGAGGGAGGAGGCGGCGGCCGCGATCAAGCCACCCCAGCCGCGCGCGGTGGCGGCGTAGGCGTACTGGTAGGGCAGGATCGCGCCCCAGCCCAGCATGGCGACGACGGAAGACAGGATGAGCAGACGGACACGCACGGAACTACCAACCAACGTTCGATAACTAATATTTCGTTATCGAAATTTTAGCTCTCGAAGGAGACTGGGCTCAGCCCGGGGGCTTCAGCCCGCTCAGCACCTCTTCCAGCAGGTCGGCCAACTGCTCGCGCTTGCGAACCCCAAGTCCGTGCAACACATCGGATTCCACGACATTGGCTTCCCGGATCGCGTGCGCGAAGAGTTCCCAGCCGGCCTCGGTGAGGGTGACCCGCACCCGGGTGCGGTTGGTCGGATCGGCGGCGCGGGCGACCAGGCCGCGGGCGCACATACGGTCCAACCGGCTGGTCATCGACGAAGGCGCCAAGCTGGCCCCGTCGGCGAGGCGGGAGGGGGTCAGCGGCCCGCCATCGACCTGAGCCAACTGCGCCAGGACAGACCAATCCCCATGGGAGATACCGAGATCGGCGAGTTGCCGGTCATACCACTGGTCGAGTTTCTTGGCGACCTGGGTGATGGCCGTGATGACCCGCTGGACCGAGGCGTCGCCGCCGGCGGCGACATAGGCCGCGACGGCGGCCCGATAGTCGGCGGGGACCTCACTCATCGGTCCGTCCTCACAGGTTGGGGAACCAGATGCCGATCTCGCGGGCGGCGGATTCCGGGGAATCGGAGCCGTGGACGAGGTTCTCCTGGACCGGCTTTCCCCAGTCGCGACCGAGGTCGCCGCGAAC
>CAKZIH010000196.1 GCA_936931335.1 uncultured Nostocoides sp.
AACGGCGGGCTCACCTTGTTCTTGACGACCTTGACGCGGGTGCGGTTGCCGACCGGCTCATTGCCGTCCTTGAGCGTCTCGATGCGGCGCACGTCCAAGCGCACCGAGGCGTAGAACTTCAGCGCCTTGCCACCGGTGGTGGTCTCCGGCGAGCCGAACATGACGCCGATCTTTTCGCGCAGCTGGTTGATGAAGATCGCGGTGGTGCCGGAACTGTTGAGGGCACCGGTGATCTTCCGCAGCGCCTGGCTCATCAACCGCGCCTGCAGACCGACGTGGCTGTCCCCCATCTCGCCCTCGATCTCGGCGCGGGGCACCAGGGCGGCGACGGAGTCGATGACGATGATGTCCAAGGCACCGGAGCGGATCAGCATGTCCGCGATCTCCAGGGCCTGCTCACCGGTGTCCGGCTGACTGACCAGAAGCGCGTCGGTGTCGACGCCGAGCTTCTTCGCATACTCCGGGTCCAGGGCGTGCTCGGCATCGATGAAGGCAGCGATTCCGCCATTGCGCTGCGCATTGGCCACGGCGTGCAGGGCGACGGTCGTCTTACCGCTGCTCTCCGGGCCATAGATCTCGATGACCCGGCCGCGCGGCAGACCGCCGATGCCCAAGGCCACGTCGAGAGCGATCGACCCCGTGGGGATCACCTCGATGGGTGGGCGCACATCGTCGCCCAAGCGCATGATTGCGCCCTTGCCGAAGTTCTTCTCGATCTGCCCCATCGCGGCATCGAGGGAACGGACCTTTTGGTCGAGGTCGGGCTTGGTCGCCACGGCCATTCACCTGCACTTTCGTTTCTCGTCAGTCGGACGCGCCCACCTGCGACCGAAGCGCATGTGCGCTACGGGTCAGACGCTAAACGCAGGCACTGACAACCGTCCGCCCTCAGCCCGAAGGCTGTGGACGACGCCGATCACGCCGTGCGCCTGTGGACGAGAATATACGTACGGATGTACGAGGGAGCGGCGGCACGCCATACCGGCCGGGAGAATCGTCGTGTGCACCTCACATTTGCGTCACCGCGCCCGACTACCCGGTGATGACCCTGCCACCCTTCGAGCTCGCCGTGCGCACGCACGGCGCCCTCGTGCTGCGCGTCTGCCGCGCGGCGCTGGGTCCCGGGCCGGATGCGGACGACGCCTGGTCGGAGACCTTCGTATCGGCCCTGCGCGCCTGGCCGGACCTACCCGACCACACCAATGTCGAGGCCTGGCTGGTGCGTGTGGCACAGCGGCGCACCATCGACATCTTGCGCTCCCGCGGCCGGACACCGGTCCCGCACGCGCAGTTGCCGGATGCCGCAACCTCCGACGCCACGTCCGATCCGGACCTCTGGCGCGCGGTCGCCGAACTCCCCGAACGCCAGCGGCTGGCCGTCGCTTATCACTACCTCGGTGGGCTGCCGCACGCGGAGACTGCCGAGTTGACCGGCAGCACCCCGGCGGCGGTACGCCGCGCCGCTGCGGACGGAGTTGCGAGTCTGCGCCGCCGCCTCACCCCTCAGGAGCCCGTATGACGCCCCACCCCACCCCCAACGCCCCCGCCCAGGATGCGGATATCCGAGACCTGAGGGCCGCCCTACCGGTCGCCGATCCCGATCTTGATGCACTGCACGCCCGGCTGGCCCACGTCGCCGAGTCAGCCGGGGACGTGGACATCGCCATCCGCAGCGTGCCCTCCCCCGTGGGTGACCTGCTGTTGGCCGCAACCGAGACCGGTGTGGTGCGCGTGGCCTTTGCGAGCGAGGGCGAAGAGGAGGTCCTCGCCGACCTCGCCGCCCGCCTCAGTCCCCGGATCCTCACCGCCCCGCGTCGCCTGGAAACCCCCGCCCGGCAACTCGAGGAGTATTTCGCCGGCCGGCGCCACGCTTTCGACCTCCGGCTCGACTTCGGGCTCACCCGCGGCTTCCGCGGTGAGGTGCAACGGGCGCTGCCCTCGATCCCGTATGGCGGGACCGCGTCATACGGGCAACTCGCGGCGCGCCTCGGTCACCCCAAGGCGGTCCGTGCGGTGGGCACCGCCTGCGCCACCAATCCGCTACCAATCCTGTTGCCCTGTCACCGGGTGCTGCGCAGCGACGGCACGCTCGGTGGTTACCTGGGTGGTCTGGCGGCGAAAGAGACGCTCCTCGGCCTCGAAGGCACTGCTCGCCGAGCTGAGGTGGCAGCGCAGTAAGGGGGTTGTCGGTGGCCCGTGGGAGAGTTGCTCCCACCATGAGCGGTGACATTCTCGAGCGCTTCTCCCCCGCCACGCAGGCGTGGTTCCGGGGCAGCTTTACCGCGCCCACCCCCGCCCAGGCCGGTGCCTGGAGCGCCATCAGTTCCGGCAAGGACGCCTTGGTCGTTGCCCCCACTGGCTCGGGCAAAACCCTGTCCGCCTTCCTTTGGGCGCTGGACCGCCTTCAGCGTGAAGGTCTGCCGGAGGATCCCAAGGAGCGCTGCCGGGTCCTTTACATCTCCCCGATGAAGGCCCTCGCCGTCGACGTGGAACGCAACCTGCGCGCACCGCTGGTGGGGATCGGCCATGCCGCCACCCGATTGCAACTGCCCGCGCCGGAGGTCACCGTCGCGGTGCGCTCGGGCGATACCCCGGTGGCCGAGCGGCGCGCGTTCGCCAAGACCCCGAGTGACATCCTGATCACCACCCCCGAGTCGCTCTTCTTGTTGCTCACCTCGGCGGCGCGCGAGTCCTTGGCAGGCATCCAGACCGTGATCATCGACGAGGTGCACGCGGTCGCCGCCACCAAACGCGGCGCCCACCTCGCGCTCAGCCTGGAACGCCTGGACGCCCTCCTGCCCAAGCCCCCCCAGCGCGTCGGACTCTCCGCCACGGTGCGCCCGGTCACCGAGGTCGCGCGCTTCCTCTCGGGTGGGCGGCCCGTGGAGATCGTTGCCCCGCCCGCCACCAAGGAATGGGACCTACGAGTGGTGGTCCCCGTTGAGGACATGAGCGCATTGGGCGCCACCACCGGTGACCTCAGCGGCGCCGCGGGCGGCCCGGAGCGCCGCAGTTCCATCTGGCCGCATGTCGAGGAACGGGTGGTCGACCTCGTCGAAGAGCAGCGCTCGACGCTGATCTTTGCCAACTCCCGTCGGCTGGCCGAGCGACTGACGGCCCGGCTCAACGAAATCCACGAGGAGCGCACCGCGGAAACCCTCGTCGAGCAAGACGCCGCCGATCCCGGGTATGACGGCGATCGGGACGCACCCACCCGGCCACCGGCTCAGGTGATGGCCCAGGCCGGGAAGACCACCGGTGCCCCACCGGTGCTGGCTCGCGCCCACCACGGCTCAGTGAGCAAGGAACAGCGACAGGACATCGAGGAGGCGCTCAAGGGCGGCCGACTGCCCGCGGTGGTCGCCACCAGCAGCTTGGAACTGGGCATCGACATGGGAGCGGTCGACCTGGTCGTGCAGGTTGAATCGCCACCCAGCGTCGCCAGCGGTCTGCAGCGCGTCGGTCGCGCCGGCCACCAGGTCGGCGCCGTCTCCCGGGGCATCTTCTTTCCGAAATACCGCGGCGACCTGGTGCAGACCGCCGTCGTCGTCGAGCGGATGCGAGCCGGAGCCATCGAAGAACTCAAGGTGCCCGCCAACCCGCTCGACGTGCTCGCCCAACAGATCGTGGCGATGACCGCGATGGAGCCCTGGACCGGGGAGCAACTACTGGCCCTGGTGCGGCGGGCCGCGCCATACGCCTCATTGAGCCGGACGCTGCTGGACTCGGTGCTGGACATGCTCGCCGGGCGCTATCCGAGCGAGGAGTTCGCCGAACTGCGCCCGCGGGTCAACTGGGACCGGCTCGCCGACACCATCGAGGCGCGCAAGGGCGGCCAGCATCTGGCGGTGACCAGTGGCGGGAACATCCCCGACCGCGGCCTCTTCGGGGTCTTCCTCGCCACCGACGGGCCGGGGCGCCGCGTCGGCGAGTTGGACGAGGAGATGGTCTACGAGTCCCGGGTCGGCGACGTCTTCACCCTGGGCACCTCCTCCTGGCGGATCGAAGAGATCACCCACGACCAAGTCCTGGTCACCCCCGCCCCCGGTGAACCGGGCAAGCTGCCGTTCTGGAAGGGCGAGAGCCAGGGTCGGCCGGTGGAACTGGGCCGCGCCCTCGGCTCCTTCGTCCGCGAGGTCTCCGGCCTGACCACCGAGGCCGGTATGCAGCGGGCGCGCGCCGCCGGGCTCGACGACTGGGCCGCCGACAACCTGCTCGCCTATCTCGCCGAGCAGCGCGAGGCGACCGGGGTCATCCCGTGCGACACCGCCATCGTCATCGAACGCTTCCGCGATGAGATCGGCGACTGGCGCGTCGTGGTGCACTCTCCCTTCGGTATGCCCGTGCACGCCCCCTGGGCACTCTGTCTGGGCGCCCGGATGCGGGAACGCTTCGGGGTGGACGTCCAGGCGATGGCGGCCGACGACGGGATCGTCCTGCGCCTGCCCGACGTCGAGTTCGACGACGGCACCGATGCGGGCGCCGAGATCGCGGAACTGCTGATCCTCGAGCCGGACGAGGTCAACGCCCTGGTCACCGGCCAGTTGCCGGGCTCGGCGCTCTTCGCCGCGCGCTTCCGCGAGTGCGCGGCGCGCGCCCTGCTTCTGCCGCGCCGTCGCCCCGACAAACGCCAACCGCTGTGGCAGCAGCGCCAGCGCGCCGCCCAACTACTCGAAGTCGCCGGCAACTATCCCGACTTCCCCATCGTGCTGGAGACCGTCCGCGAATGCCTCCAGGACGTCTATGACGTGCCGGGCCTGCGCGCCCTGATGGCCGATATCGCCGCCCGTCGGGTCAGCACCGTGCACGTCCAAAGCCCCCAGCCCTCCCCCTTCGCCCGCTCGCTCCTCTTCGGCTACGTCGCCCAATACCTCTATGAGGGCGACTCCCCGCTCGCCGAGCGCCGCGCCGCTGCCCTGGCGCTGGACCCCACCCTGCTGGCCGAGTTGCTCGGCCGCGGCGAGGGGTTGGCGCTGCGCGAACTATTGGACGTCGGCGCCATCACCCGCACGGCGGCGGAGTTGCAGCGCCTCACCCCCGAACGCCAGGCCCGCAATGCCGATGAGATCACCGACCTGCTGCGCGTCCTCGGGCCACTGAGCACCGACGACCTGGCCGCCCGCGCCAGCGACGAACTGCGCCCCGGGCTGGCGGACGCGCTGCATACCTTGGTCTCGCAGCGGCGGATCATCTCCGTGCGAGTAGCCGGTGCCGAGCGCTACGCCCTTGCCGAGGACGCGGCGCGCCTGCGCGACGCCTTGGGGGTCGCACTGCCCATGGGCCTCCCGGCGACCTTCCTCGAACCGGTCACCGATCCGCTCGGCGACCTGGTGGCCCGGTATGCCCGCACCCACACCCCATTCCTGCTCGCCGACCTGGCCCAAGAGCTGGGCATCGGGCCCGCAGTCGCCCACGATGCGCTGCGCCGGCTGATCTCCGCCGGCCGGGTGGCCGAAGGAGAGTTCCTGCCCGCGGGCGCGGGCACCGAGTTCTGCGACACCCAGGTGCTGCGCCTGATTCGGCGGCGTTCGCTGGCCAGCCTGCGCGCCGAGGTGGAGCCGGTCGACGTGCGCCAATACTCCCGGTTCCTGCCCCGCTGGCAGCGGGTGGGCGATCCACTGCGCGGCAGCGACGGCCTGCTGCGGGTGATCGAGCAACTCGTCGGGACCCAACTACCCGCGAGCGCCCTGGAGAGTCTGATCCTGCCCAGCCGGGTGCTCGACTACCAGCCCGCCATGCTCGACGAGCTGACCTCCAGCGGCGAGGTCCTCTGGCAAGGCCATGGCACCCTTCCCGGCGACGACGGCTGGATCTCGCTGCACCTGGCCGACACCGCGCCCCTGACCCTGGTCCCGGCCACGGCCGAGGTGCCGCTCTCCCCCACGGCCGCCGCGCTCGCCGAGGCTCTGGAGGTTGGCGGCGCCTACTTCCTGGAGAACCTCGCGGTGCGCGTTCCCGAGGCCACCCGCAGCGAGCTCGGCGACGCCCTTTGGGAACTGATCTGGGCAGGTCGGGCCACCGGGGACACCATCGCCGCCCTGCGCGCCCGCCTGGCCGGCGGACGCGGAGCCCACAAGACCACCCGCCGCCCGGAGATCGGAAGAGCGTCGTGTAGGGAAAG
>CAKZIH010000197.1 GCA_936931335.1 uncultured Nostocoides sp.
GAGGGCTAACCGTACTCACAGAGATGTACGCCCAGATGAATAAGTACTACGGATTCCTCGACAAGGCTGAGCTCGATGCCGCTGCCCGTGAGAGACTCGATGACCAGCGTTCCTGGCTGCGGGAGCGCCAAGCTGGCGTGACTGCAAGCAGAATAGGCGGAGCGAGCCTAAACCTCACCGACGTCATCGGCGCCGCGGCCGATCATACTTTCGCAAACGCGACGAAGCGTGAGGTCGTTCGAAGAATGTGGCGCGAAATGAGCGCCGATGCGCACGTTTTGGGTTGGTCACTCTTTCAACGGTCGACCTTTGGGCCGCCTGACCGACGGACTGGGGTCGCCGAGGGGCGCGCACCGGGAAGTCCCGAGCACGTCGCGCAACCATTCCTGGCCTCGTATCACCTACTCAGATCTGGGTGGTCACTATTCGACCGCCGCTGCGAGGCGCCGACAGTATCTTGAGACATCGTTGAGCGCGCCACGTTTGTTCATTTCTCTCTTGCGTTCCGAAACGCGTCCCAGCCCCTGCACGCGCGTGGCGACACAACTATTGAGCGTCGCAAACGGAGCCGAGCCTGGCCTGCACGGCTAGGGCACTCGATGCATCTGGAGCGAAGACCAAAGAGGACCGGCGGCGCGGCACGAATTGATCAACTCTCGATCGGGCGAGGCACAGCTTGCTGAGTCCAAGATATGCGGCGACTGGACCTCACGGTGTTGGCCACAGTGCAACACGATGGACAGCCACTCATGGACTGGATGCCACGACTAGCCCCGCTGATCGGCCCCTGGTGGGTTGCCCCGGGGGAGTGGACGGGACTATGCGGGGTCGGGGTTCCCGACGCAGAAGAGGTTGCCCTCCGGGTCGGACATCACGGTCCAGGTCAGACCCGGGACGGTGTGGCTGTCGTGCTCGGTGGCACCGAGTTCGCGCAGGCGAGCCACCAGTGCATCCCGATCCTCCCCACGGCCGTCGACATGCACCCGGTTTTTGCCGGGAGTGGGCTCGTCGACCTGCTGGAAACCCAGCGTCGGTGTCGATCCCACCATGACATATCCGCCATAGTCGGCGACGATCTCGCACCCGGTCGCCGCCGCCCAGAATGCCGCCAACTTGGCCGGGTTAGTGCAGTCGATGGTGATCATGCCGATGGTGAATTTCGGGTCGGTCATCGATGTCTTCCTCGCAGTCGTCCGGGACTCAGATTCTCTTGGGGGAGTGGGCACTCCATACCCATCGTGTCAGTCGGACGGCCCTGGGCGGAAGTGTCCGCAGGATGTGGTGGCCTTGCGGCATACGGGGTCGGTGTGGTTACCGTGACCGCGGCGCCAGAGCGCCCCGGCCCCCCCACAGCGGGCGCCGAATGTCCGTAGTCCCCCACCACGGAGACCCCTTCATGACTACCGTCCCCCGATCACTCGCGGCTGCCGTCGTTGCCCTCATGGCGACCGGCACCGCGACCGCGGCCCAGGCGGCCACCCCGGCCAGCGCCCCGGCGCAGGCCCCCACCGCAACCGCATCGACCAACGAGATCCACGTCGCCGACGGCGGCAGCGACCGCAGCGCCGGCTCTGCCTCCGCCCCCAAGGCCTCCATCCAGGCCGCCATCGACGCCGCCAAGCCGGGCACCGTCATCAAGGTCCACAAGGGCACCTACAGCGGCGTGCTCACCATCCGCAAGTCCGGCACCGCTAGCGCGCCGATCACCCTGACCAACGCCGGCGACGGCGAGGTCGTCATCACCTCCAGCCAGGCGCCGGACTCCTGCTCCAACACTCAGCCCAGCCCGCGACGCACCATCAAGATGAATGGCGCGAGCAACTGGATCTTCCGCGGCCTGACGATCGTCCACGGCGCCTACATCTCCGGCGAGAAGTCCAACGCCGCGTACTCCTGGCACGCCGGCAAGGTCCGCGCGCGGGACTGGCAATCGCGGCGCAAGGTGCCTGGCCGCGGCACGAATGACCCGAGTTCCACCGCCCGCGTGGTGCCCTATCTGCGCTCGATCACCGGCGCCAGCACCATGCAGTCCGCCGACCGGATCTCGTTCATCGGCAACACGATTCGCGGTCGCGGTGTCTATGCGGCACTGAGCAGCTATGGCACCTTCAAGGACAACAAGGTCTCCGACCTGGTCTGCGGCTCCGGCCCGGGCTTGTGGGTGATGACCTTCAGCGACCACTGGAGCGTCACGGGCAATGACATCTCCCGGATCGCGCCGGCCCGCTCGCACTTCATGTACGAGGGCATCCGGTTTGGCACGGCCAGCAACTACAACTATGTGGCCCGCAACTACGTCCATGACATCGCCAGCGACGGGCGCGCCTTCAACACCGACGTCGACTCCAGCTACAACCTCTTCGAGCACAACCGCGCCAGCAACGTCTCGGTCGGCTTCAACGAGCAGATGGCCGGCTGGGGCAACACCTGGCAGTACAACCAGGCGAGCAATTTCCGCCAGTACGGCTTCGGGATGCGCCTGAAGGACGCCAGCCTGAGCAAGCCGTCGATGGACACCAGCAGCCGCGGCACGATCATGCGCTGCAACACCGTCAGCGCGCCGATCGGCAAGGCCTGGTCCCTCGGCATCGGCGGCACTATGGGCGCCCGCATCTCCGGCAACCGCTTCACCACGGTCTGGGTGAGCAAGCCGGCCCGCAACTACTGGGGTGCCTACGACAATATGTACAACGGCTCCAAGACCGCGCCCGGTCCGAACGTGACCCCCGCGAGTTGCTGAGCCCAACCCGCTGAGCCCGTATGCCGCTGGGCCTCAGCTCGACCCCGCCCGTCCGGCTTCGCGCCGGGCGGGCGGTGTCGTTGGTGGGTGGGGTCAGTTGCCCGCCGACCAGTGGTGGGCGAGTTCGGTGTCGATCAGACCGGGGCTACCGGCCCGCATACCGGCCAGGGCGAGCGGCAGGCCACAGGCGGCCAGCAGGATCAGCGGCACCGTCCACCCGCCGGCCGCATCGTGCAGCAGGCCGATCGCGAACGGCCCAATCCCGGCCAGCAGGTAGCCAACCGACTGCACGAAGCCCGACACGCTGGTGGTCACCGCGGGATCGCCGGTGCGCAGCGTGATCAGCGCGATTGCCAACGGGAAGGCCGCCCCGCTGACACCGAGCGCCGAGGCCCACAGCCAGGGCAGCGTGGTGGGCGCCAGCAGCACCCCCGCATAGCCCACGGCCAAGAGCAGCCCGAGCAGCACAATCAGCGGGCGCAGGTCGGGCACCCGGGCTACCAATAGCGGCATGAGCAGACTCGCCGGGATGCCGAAGCCGGCCACGATCGACAGCATGAGACCGGCGGCCTGCGGGCTGAGCCCACCGTCGCGGTACATCTGCGGCAGCCAGCCGAACTGCACATACGCCTGCGTGGACTGGGTACCGAAGAAGACCGCCAGCGCCCACGCCTTGGGGGAGCGGGCTGCGGCCCACATGGGCAAGCGCGCCGAGTCTGTCACCGCCACCGGGTCTGCTCCCGCTACCGAGGCCGTATGCCGTTCCCGCCGCCCGGTGACGATCGCCACCGCGATCCAGCCGACCGCGGCCAGCAGGGCGGTCACACCCCATACGGCCAGGCTGGCGCGCCAGCCACCCGGCAGCCGGGCGGCCAGGGGAGCCGCCAACCCCACCGCCAGGGTGGCGCCGCCGGCCAGCGAGGTGCTGTACGCCGAGGTGAGTGCCGGCACCTGGCCCGGGAAGGTGCGCCGGATGTAGCCGGGCACCAGGACGTTGGCCACGGCCATCCCGGCGATCGCCAGCACGCTGAGGGCGAGGAAGGGCCATTCCGAGCCGATGATGGAGCGCGCCAACAGGCCCACGGTGATACAAATCGCGCTGCCGGCCAGCGCCCGGGTCAGCCCGACCCGAGCGGCAATCCCCACGGCCAGGGCGCCGAAGATCGCGAAGCAGAAGCCGGGCAGAGCGGTCAGGCCGCTGGCCAGCCCCGCCGACAAACCCAGGTCGGCACGGATTTCCGCGAGCAGCGGACCGATGGCGGAGGCACCGGGACGCAGGTTGACCCCGAGTAGGACCACCGCGGCGCCGAGCCAGAGCGTGCGGCGGCTCACGCCATATCGCGGTTCCCGATGGGGGAGTGCCCGTCATGGGATGTGGACACGAGTCAGGCCACCGCCCCGGCCATCCGCTCCACGATCTGCTCGAGGATCTGCGGCGAGGTGGCGAAGTTCAGTCGGCAGTGGCCCGCCCCCGCGGGCCCAAAGGTCGGCCCCGGGTTGAGCGCCACCTTCGCGTGCTCGAGGAAGAACTCCGACGGGTCGGCGTCGAGGCCCAGCTCGCGGCAGTCCAGCCAGAGCAGGTAGGTCCCCTCGGGCTGCGCCACTCGCAGCCCCGGCAGCCGCGCCGGCAACTGCTCCACCAGATAGCGCCGGTTCTCGTCGAGCTCGGTGAGCAGTTGCGTCATCCACTCGTCCCCGGATTCCCAGGCCGCGCTCTGCGCGATCACCCCGGACAGGCTGGCGTTGGGGCCGACGGCGATCGCGTCGAGCACCGCCTGCCCGCTCGGGGTGCCGATCACCAGACCGGCCTTGAGGCCGGCCAGCGAAAACGTCTTGGCGGCCGAGTGCACGGCGAAACCGTCGCGCACCCCGGGCACCTGCAGATAGGGCACAAATGTGTGCGGCGCATAGACGATCGGGGCGTGGATCTCGTCCGAGATCACCGTCACCCCGTGCCGGGCCGCGCATTCGGCGACGCCCGCGAGCTCGGCCTCGGTGTGCACCACCCCGGTCGGATTGTGCGGATTGCACAGCAGGTATGCCGCGCGCCGCCCCCCGGCGACCGCGTCCGCGAAGGCCGCATCCAGGGTGTCCAGGTCCAGCCGGCCCTCCGCCGTCAGGGCGGCCCGGGTGACCCGGCGTCCGGCCAGCGTGGGGAAGGCCGCGAACGGGGGATAGACCGGGTCGTTGATCACCACCGCGTCACCCTCGCCGGTGGTCTGCAGTAGCAGCACCAGGATGCCCATCATCACGTCCGCGGTCGGGCGCGCCAGTTGCGCGTCGATGCCCCATGACCAGTGCCGGTCGGCAAAGCCGGCGAACGCCCCGACATACCGTTTGGGCCGGGGATAACCGGTGTCGCCCAACTCCATCGCCTCGGCGACCGCGGCCTGCACCGGCGCGGCCACCCGGACGTCCATCTCCGCCACCCACGCCGGGATCACGTCCGAGGGATATTGGATCCATTTCGCACTGGTGCGTCGGCGCAGGGTGTCCAGATCGAGGTCGAGGAGACGATCGGTCATACCGGCGAATCTAACTGGCGCTCGCCGGCAACGTTTAGGCTGCCCACGTGGCAGGCGAGGTGGCGGCAGGGGAACGCTCGGATCGGGTGTGGACCATCCCCAATATCCTGTCGATGCTGCGGCTGGCCGGGGTGCCGGTCTTCCTCTGGGCGATCCTGAGCCATCACGACACCCTCGCGCTGGTGCTGCTCATGCTCTCCGGCATCAGCGACTACCTCGACGGCAAGATCGCCCGCTCCTTTGGCCTGGTCTCCCGCCTCGGCGCCGTGCTCGACCCGGTGGCCGACCGGCTCTACATCCTCTCCACCCTGCTCGGGCTCGCCTGGCGCGAGATCATCCCGTGGTGGCTGGTGGCGGTGCTGCTGGCCCGGGAAGTCTTCCTCTCCGTGCTGCTGCTGATCGCCCGCACCCGCGGCCTGGCGGAACTCGAGGTCCACTTCGTCGGCAAGGCCGCGACCTTCAACCTGCTCTACGCCTTCCCCTGCCTCCTGCTTGCCGACGGTGACGGCCGGCTGGCCGAGATCGCGCGCATCCTCGGCTGGGGTTTCGCCTGGTGGGGCATCGTCCTCTATTGGGTGGCCGGGCTGCTGTATGCGGTGCAGCTGCGCCGCTTCATGGCCGCCGCCGGCGCGGCGGCCCTCACCCCCGTGCCTCACCGGTCGTGACCACCCCCGGGCAGTCGCGTCCCGATGCGTCGATGACGCTGCTGCGGGAGATCTTCGAGCGCCCCCTCGACCCCGGGTATGCCGCCGCGGCCGCCCGCCGCACCGCCGCGGGCGCCCCAGATCGGAAGAGCGT
>CAKZIH010000198.1 GCA_936931335.1 uncultured Nostocoides sp.
TTCCCTACACGACGCTCTTCCGATCTCCCCGCTCCCGCTACCGAGGGGATTTCGTGGGAACACGAAGCCCCGCTACGCTGTTGGAGTTTGTCGCGAGCCCGTTGGATGCGGGCCCCGCCCCGTTCAATACCGACTGAAGATGAAGTAGGAAGCGCTGTGGCCAAGAAGACCGCCGACGTCCGCCCGAAGATCACGATGGCGTGCACCGAGTGCAAGGAGCGCAACTACATCACCGAGAAGAACCGCCGCAACACCCCTGACCGGGTCGAGCTGGCCAAGTTCTGCCCGCGCTGCCGCAAGCACACCGCGCACCGCGAGACTCGCTGACGCGTTCCGCTGAACTCTTCGAGACGCCCCGGCTTCCGTACGGAAGTGCGGGGCGTCTCGCTGCTTGCCCCGCAGGACCGGACGCCGCCCGCCCGGCCGCGCGCCACCCTCTACAGTGACGCCATGGCGGTCAATCAGGAGTATGCCGGGCGCACCATGGACGCCGTCGGCCCGTATGCCGTGGACGCCGCCCTGATCAGCGCCTTCGCGCGCGCGGTCGGGGCCACCGACCCGGTGCACTTCGACGCCGACGCGGCCCGGGCCGCCGGCTACCGCGACGTCGTCGCGCCGCCGACCCTCGCGGTGCGCTTCGACCAACTGGCCTCTCGCGCCTTCATCGAAGATCCGGACGCGGGGGTGGACTATTCCCGGGTGGTCCACGGCGAGCAGCGGTTCGTCCACCACCGCCCGATCACCGCCGGCGACGAGGTGAGCGCGCAGAGCACCGTCGATGCCATCCGCAGCGCGGGCGGTCACTCGATGATCACGGTCCGCAGCGAGATCACCGCCGCCGGGGAACCGGTGGCCACCACATACTCGACGATCGTCGTGCGGGGAGGGGAGTGACCATGGCGCGATGCTTCGACGAGACGACCGAGGGCGAGACCCTGGGGCCGGTGACCATCGAAGTGGACCGGGACACGCTGGTAGCCTATGCCGAGGCGTCGCTGGACCAGAACCCGATCCACCAGGACGAGGACTTCGCCAAGAGCGTCGGGCTGCCCGATGTCATCGCGCACGGCATGTGGACCATGGGCGCGGCCGGGACCCTGGTCGGGGACTGGGCCGGGGACGCCGGCCGGGTCCTGGAATACGGGACCCGCTTCACCAGCATGGTCGTGGTACCGCGCGAGGGCACCCGCCTGGAAGTCTCCGGGACGGTAAAGAAGCTCGACCCCGAGACCCGGCGGGCGAGCATCGAGCTCACCGCGACCGCAGGCCCCACCAAGGTGCTAGGCCGTTGCACGGCCCTCGTCCAGCTCGACTAACGCCACCGGTACCCAGAAACCTGCCGGACCCCACTTCACCCGCTCGATAGGGTTGCCACCATGCCCTCTTGTTCGTGTGCGCCCCGGTATGCCGCACCCCGGTATGTCGTGCGCCCCGCCGCCGCGTCCGGGATGAGGGTCGCCGCGTGATCGAGGAGTTCGGGGCGCCGCTGGCGCCGCATACGACCATGCGCGTCGGCGGGCCGGCGCAGCGGCTGGTGACCGTGACCACCACCGATGAGCTGATCGACGCCGTCCGCGAGGTCGACGACGCCGATGAGCCCCTGCTGGTGCTGGGCGGCGGCTCCAATGTGGTGATCGCCGACGCCGGTTTCCCCGGGACCGTGGTTAAGATCGCGAGCGAAGGCATCCACCGGGAGTCGCAGGATGCCTGCTCGGGCGCGACGATCCGGGTGGCCGCCGGGCATACCTGGGACGAGGTGGTCGCCGAGGCGGTGGCGAACGGCTGGTCGGGCATCGAGGCGCTCTCCGGCATCCCGGGCAGCGCCGGCGCGACCCCGATCCAGAATGTCGGCGCCTACGGTGCGGAGGTCGCCCAGACCATCGCGCAGGTGCGCACCTGGGACCGCGAACTCCAGCGCGTGCGCACCTTCCCCAGCGCCGAATGCGAGTTCACCTACCGGCATTCACTCTTCAAGGCCTCGACCCGGTATGTCGTGCTCGACGTCGCCTTCCAGCTACCGCTCGCGGATCTCTCGGCGCCCATCGCCTACGCCGAACTCGCCCGCACCCTCGGCGTCGAGGCGGGGGAGCGAGCCCCGGCGGCGCGGGTGCGCGAGGCCGTCCTGGAGTTGCGCCGCGGCAAGGGTATGGTGCTCGACCCCGCCGACCACGACACCTGGAGCTGTGGTTCGTTCTTCACCAATCCCGTTCTCTCGCACCGTGCTTTTGCCGCCCTGCAGGAGCAGGTGCGGGAACGGTTGGGCGCCGAGGTGAGCCCGCCGGCATTCCCGGGCCCGGATGAGAGCGTCAAGACCAGCGCCGCCTGGCTGATCGACCGCGCTGGGTTCGGCAAGGGGTTCGCCGCAGCCACGCCGGCGCGGGCCAGCCTGTCCACCAAGCACACCCTCGCGGTGACCAATCGCGGCACCGCCTCCGCGGCCGACATCCTGGAACTGGCGCGCGCGGTCCGCGACGGGGTGCACGACGCCTTCGGTGTCACGCTGGTCAACGAGCCCGTGCTGCTCGGCCACGCTCTCTAAGCCGGCTCCCGGCCGGCGCGCCGGGGCATCACAAGCCGGCGAGCCCCATCGCGTCCGCCACGGCGGGAGCCATCCGGGCCAGCAGCGGTGGGGGCGGGGTGCGCGTCACCATCCGCAGGGTGAAGCGCATCCCGAATGGCGGCGCAACGAGATCTTCCTCCGGCCGCCGGTACAGCGAGGCGATGGAGTGGGCGAGCAGTGCTGGTTGCCGCGTGGCCCGGGCCGTCAGCACGGCGACCTCCCCGGTCGCGCATAGTCGCGGCCGGCCACCGAGTTCGCTGAGGCGCCGCTCGATCGTCGCGGTGTTGAGGTCGAGACAGTGGAACGGGATGACCCCGTCGAAGGGGGTGCGGCGGCTGCGCGGGAGGTAGCCGGGCGGGGTGAGCATGGCGAGATCGTCTTGCCCCAGCACGGTCGTGGTCAGTGCCTCGGGCAGCGGCAGTTGATCGGCGAGACCCACCACGGCGATATCCAGCGATCCCTCAGCGACGAGGTTGATCAGGGCGTCGCCGTGGTCGACATACTGATGCACCGCCGTGACGACCCCAGTGTCGGCAGCGACGGCGTCGAGCGCAGCATCAATGGCGGGGAAGAGGAGCGCGGCGAGGCTGGGGAAGGTCGCCACCCGCAATAGGGGTGCCGCGGCGCCGGCGTGCACCCGGTCGGCGAGTTGCCCGAGGTGGCCCAGGATGTGATCGGCCTCGGTGGCGAAGGCCCGGCCGGCGTCGGTGGCCCGGGCGCCGGTGGTATCCCGCTCGAAGAGCACCGCGCCCAGACGCCGCTCGAGTGTGGCCAGCCGGGCCGACGCCGACGGTTGGGAGATCCGCAGTTCTCGGGCGGCCGCGCCGATCGAGCCATGGCGCAGCACCGCGGAGACGAGGTGCAGGTCATCCACTGCGGGCGTGAAGCTCATCGCTCTAGCCTATGAGCGCAGGGTGCGCATCGACGGCTACCGTCGCGCGTGCGCCGCGGGCAGAGTCGTCGGTATGCGAGTGCGTGCGGCCGTGATCACGATCATCACCGTGGCCTTTGTCAACTGGATGGGCAGCCGGGCCACCGCGATCGCGCTGCCCCTGGTGGCCCTGCAGGAGACCGGCCACACCTGGGCGACGGGGCTGGTGCTCGGTGCGGAGTCCCTCCCCCTGATCAGCGTGGCCTGGTGGGGCAAGGGGCTGCGGGATCGGATCACCACCGGCCGGGCGGTGGCCGTGGTCATGCTCGTCAAGGCAGCCGGGTTGGCGATCGTCCCCCTCGCGGCCATCGCGCACCGGGTGGGCGTGGGCGCGCTCGTCGCCTGCGGCCTCATCGTGGGCATGACCTCTGCCCTGGAAGGTCCGGCGGTGCGCGCGCTGCTCTCCGACCTCGGTGACAACTGGGCCCCCGGGCGTGCGGCTGGGGCACTGACCCTGCAGGACCTCGCCCATCGCTGCACGATGTTCCTGGCGCCGCCGGTGGCGGCACTGGCGGTGGGGCACGGGCATACCGTGGCGCTGCTGTGGTCCGAATGCGCGGCGGTTGCCGCGTGCGCCCTGCTCATGGTGGCCGTGCCCGGCCACGCGGCGGGCACGCTCGACGGCTCACCCGCCGCCGAGAGCGGCTCGATCGCGGCACTCCTGCGGGCCTATCCGCGAATGACCGCGAGCCTCGTCATCCACGGGACCGTATGCCTGACCTGGTTCGCCTTCAGCCTCGGTCTCGCCATTGCCGGCGCGCAGGTTCATCGCCCGGGCGAACTGGTCGCGGCCGGTATGACGGGTTATGGCGTCGCGTCGACCCTCATCTCGCTAGTCGCTCCGGCGCTGGTCAACCGGCTGCCGCCCTGGCCCACCACCGCGTTGCCGACGATCGCGCTCGGCGTGGTTTATCTGGTGCTGCCGTGGCACCTGGACTCACTGCCGGCAATCGCCTTGCTCGCCGCCGTCGGGGGAGTCACCATGCCGCTCGGGATCGCGGCGCACAACCGCATCCTGGCCACCGATCCCGCGCGCGGCCCGGAGCGGCGCACCGCCTTCACCGCCGACGAGATCAGCGCCAATGGCACTGCCGCAGTGGGGATGTTGGCCGGTGGCGCGGTGATCGGCGTGGCCGGAGTGCCCGCCACCCTCATCGGTGCGGGCCTTTTTCCTCTCTTCCTCAGACCACGATGCGCCGGAAGTCGCCGTTTTCGTCCTGGGCGGGAAGCTGAGCGTAGGCGAGTTCGCGTGCGACGACCTCGGCCACGTCGCGGCCCACCTGCTCGGCACTCTTGCCCTCGGCCTCGGTGGGCTGGGCCACCACGTCGAAGCCGTGCACGTCGCCCCCGACGTCAATGTGACGCACCTGGATACGCAGCTTGCCGTCCTCGGTGTCGTGGGTGATGGTCAGGCCGTCGCGGGGGTCTTTGGTGTACGCGGCGTTAAAAGCGGTCAGGATGTCCTGCGGGTTCATGGCCGCAGTCTGGAGGCAGGTTGGGACAGGCGACTGCTCCCCGGCTGACACTTCCGCGCTTATGCTTTCGCTCATGGTTGCTTCTCTGTCCGGC
>CAKZIH010000199.1 GCA_936931335.1 uncultured Nostocoides sp.
ACAGGACGGACTCGGCGTCGAGGTGGTTGGTGGGCTCGTCGAGCAGCAGCAGGTCGGGCTTCTGCAGCAGCAGCTTGCACAAGGCGACGCGGCGCTTCTCACCACCGGAGAGGACGTTGACCGGGGTGTCCGGCGGGGGGCAGCGCAGCGCATCCATCGCCTGCTCGAGCTGGGAATCCAGGTCCCAGGCATCGGCGTTGTCGATGGTCTCCTGCAGCTGGCCCATCTCGGCCATCAGCGCATCGAAATCGGCGTCCGGATCGCTCATCTGCTCGGAAATCTGGTTGTAGCGATCGAGCGCCTGCTTGATCTCGCCCGCGCCCTCCTCGACATTGCCGAGGACGGTCTTGGACTCATCGAGCAGCGGCTCCTGCATGAGGATGCCGACGCTGTAGCCGGGGGTGAGCCGGGCTTCCCCGTTGGAGGGCTGCTCGAGGCCGGCCATGATCTTCAAGACCGTGGACTTACCCGCGCCATTGGGGCCGACGACGCCGATCTTGGCGCCGGGCAGGAAGGAAAGGGTGACGTCGTCGAGGATGACCTTGTCCCCGTGGGCCTTCCGGGCCTTGGAGAAGACATAAATGAACTCGGGCATATCCCCAAGGCTATCCGGGGCGCCCCGCCGCGCCCCAATCGGCGAATCCGTCCACAGGCGCGGGCCGTGGTTTGCCCCGTCCACAGGCTTTGCGTCGGCCCTGGCGCCCGGTATGGCGGGACGGCCAGCCTGGGAGTCGCGGTCGGCATCGGGCCGGGCGCACATCCCAGAGAGGTTGAGACTCACCGTGAACGAGACATATGTGACGGTCACCGGCAACCTGGTCGCCGATCCCGAGGAGAAGGTCACCGCCAAGGGCAGCCCGATGATCACCTTCCGCATCGCCTCCACCATCCGGGCCGCGCGCAGCGACGGCAACGGTTATGAGGACATCGCGACCAGCTACTACCGGATCGCCGCGTTTAATAACTTGGCGCTCAACGCCGGGCATTCGCTGCGCAAGGGGCAGCCGGTTGTGGTCTACGGCCGCCAGCAGGTCAACGAGTTCGACAAGAACGACGGCAGCCGCGGTCACAGCATCGAGATCCGGGCCTTCACCATCGGGCCCGACCTCAACCGCGGCTGGACTTCCTGGCACAAGGGCGTGCACCACCGCGACCGCGCCGATGACCCGATGAACGACCCGGCCGTGCAGCAGGCGCGCGCCACCGGCTGGGGCGAGGCGCCCACGGCGGATACCGCCCCCGAACCGCCGGATCTGGATGAATCCGACACTGGGCCGTCGGCCGACGCACGGTCTGACCAGGAGCATGGCTGGCGCACGGACTATGTCGAGGTCGACGAGCACCACGCCGCGGATGGCAACGGCGGTCAGTCGCACTTCCCCGGCCCGTATGCCGTGTCCTCCCCCCAGGAAGAGGCCTACCCCGTCGCCGGCTGAGCCCGCGCCGCGGACTGCACCCTCAGCGCCGGCGGCCGCCCGGGCCGCCGGCCTGGGCCAGATGCTCGCGGGTGGCGCGGTGCCGCTCCAGCACCGCGGTGACCGGGGCGATCACGACCTGGTCGGCGACCCGGCCGATTTCGGCGTCCAGACGTTTGGCCACGCCCCGCCTGCGACGGCGGGCGCCGGCTGCGGCCCACCATCGGGACAACCCGGCGATCAGCCAGCCGAGCAGCAGGCCACCGACGAGCAGCACCAGCGGCAGTCCGAACGGCCCGATATGCCACATCGGCAGTTCGATGAGGTCCTGGGCGCCGAAGAAGATCTCGACGAGCGTCCACGCAAGGCCGACGACGACCGCGATGGCGAGCAGAATCTGCAGCAGTCCGAGCAGGCCCCACCACAGCGGCCGGCGAGCCCCAAGCGGGGTGCCCATGACGGCCTGGTCGAGGGAGTCCGCGAGCGCGTCGTGCGGGGGGTGCGAGGCCTCAGCCACTGCATCCGCCCAGCGGTGCGGTAGTCCGGCGCCGGCCTCGTCGCCCAGGCGCCGGGAGGCCAGGTCGACCGCGGCTCGGGCGGCGGGGCTGGCCACGGGCAGGGACGAGCGGCCCACCGCCCGGCGCAACTCGAGTTCGCTGCCGGCCTCGGCGAGCGCGCCGGAAACCGGGTCTGCGGTCTTGCCGGGGGGGAGCTTGGGATCCAGCCGGAGGCGCTTGAGCGGGTCGGGCCGCAGGCCGGCCAACCAGCGGGTAAACGGCCAGCCGGTGGCGGCTACTGCCTCGCGCTGGTAGTCGCGGCGCACCGCGTCCAGCACGGTCGGCACCCCGGCGGCCCGGGCCAGGGCAGCCACGAGTTCGCGACGGTGTGCATCAGAGATGTCGGCTTCGCTGCCGGCGACGCCCTCGGCCAGCGCGGCGGCCGCGGACTTCACGTCTGCATCGAGGCGGATCCGGGCGGCGCGCGCGCCGGCGACGGCCTGGGCCAGGCGTTCGCGCAGGGCATCCACGCCCAGCTTCGTGCGGGCCGAGGTGGCGATCACCGGAGCATCGGGCAAGCCATCGCGCACCAACAACCGGCGCAGGTCGGCGACACACTGCTCGGTCTGCTCCCGAGTGAGCCGGTCGGCCTGGTTGAGCACCACCACGGTCACGGCGTCGTGATGGGTCATCGCCGCGACATAGTCGTCGTGGAGGCGCGCATCGGCATACTTCTGCGGGTCGGTGACCCAGACGAAGACATCGCAGCGCTCCAGGATCCGCTCGGCCTCCGCCCGATTGCCCAGCTCCCGGGAATCGAAGTCGGGCAGATCCAACAACACCAGGCCATCGAGGTCCGGTCCGCCCGTTTCCGCACCGACGTGATGACGCGCGCCGACCTCAAGCCAGTCGAGCAGGTCGCCGGCGCCCGCGCCGTCCCCCCAGATCGCCGCGGTCGGTTTGCTGGTGGTGGGGCGGCGCGCACCGGGGGTCGCTACCTCCGCGCCTACCACGGCGTTGAAGAGTGTGGACTTGCCGCTGCCGGTGGCCCCGGCGAAGGCCACCACGGTTTGGCGGCCACCGCGCGCCATGCGGGCCTCGACTCGGTCCAGGACGCCGCGGGCACGCTGCGTGAGCGCAGGATCGAGTTCGCTGCCGCCGGTGTCCACGGCGGCACGCAGGGCGTCCGCGTGAGCGAAAAGTTCGTCGGCGGAGACCGTGGAATCGCGCCGGCCGAGCAAAGCGGGACTCATCGGGCGGCCTGCACGGCATCCAGCGCGCGAGAGAGCCGCTCGGTCTGATCCGCCGGGACCGTCCGGGTCCCGATGGCATCCCGGAAGCGATCCCGCTCCTGGGCCAGGACCTCTTCGGCGCGGTTGGCGAGCGACTCCCGGGCCTTGGCGGCCATGGTCCGCACCGCCTGATCGCCGAAGATCGCCTCCAGGACCCGCTGCGCCAGCACCGACGCGCCCCCGGCGATACCGACCTCGGCGCCGGCCAGCATGCCGCCGGTATGCGCGAAGGTCACCAACATGAGGAAGAGCCCGATGCCGTTGATCCCGTATGCCGCGATCCGCGCATCCGTGCGCCGGTCACGACCCTCCTCGCGGACCAGGTCGAGAACCTCGCTCTGCCAGGCACGAACGCTGGCGTCCACTCGCTGCGGCAGATCGGGCGAACTGGACGCCAGCTGCGGATGGGCGGCGAGGATCTCCTCACCCGCCGGCAGCCGGCGCCAGGCCCGAGCCACTTCCGCCGCCGCGCCGTCGGCGTGCGCCTCGAATAGCTGGGCGACCCCGACTTCCAGCGCTTCGCCGACATCCTTGGGCGCCGGTGCATTGCCGGTAAATACGCCGGCGATGCGGTCGCGGATGCGAGAGACCCCCACCTCCACCTTCTTGAAGAATTCGCCGGTGCCGACGAACTCCTGCCAGCGGGCTAGTACCTCACCGCGCAGGAGTTGCCCGTCGCTCATGCCCTCGTCGATCCCCCGCCGCGCCCGCTCGTATGCCGCGTTTACCGCGTCGTCGAGATCGCTGGTCACCCGCTGCTGGGCCCGGCTCGCCGAGACGAGTTCCTCCGAGCGGGTATCCAGGGAGGTCAGTGCCCCGGACAGGGTCTGGCGCACGATCATGTCCCGGGCCGCGGCATCGGCGGCCAGGTCACGCAACCAATTGCGCAAGCGCTCCACAACGGCGTCGGGCAGCAGGCCGTCGGCGGTGAGCTGGGTCTCCGGGATCGGGAAGACCGGAGAGGTGCCGAGCCCCTGCTCGCGCAGCATCTCCACCAGATGCGGACGGACCTCGCCCATCACCTCGGCCGGCACCCGGTCCAAGACGATGGCTACCGCGGTCCCCCGATCCGAGGCCTGCCGCAGCAGGTCCCAGGGGACGGCATCGGCATACCGGGCGGCGGTGGTGACGAAGAGCCACAAGTCGGCCGCGGCCAGCAGCTGGCGCGCCAGATCCCGGTTCGCGGAAACCACCGAGTCGATGTCCGGAGCGTCCAGCAGGGCGAGACCGGCGGGCAGTTGGGTGGACTGGGCCAGACGGACCGTACCCGCGGAGTCCTCGACCTCGTCACCGGTGATCCGGCTCAGTTCGGGCAGGATCCGAGTGCCGGTGAACCAGGGCGCGTCCTGCGGATGGGAGATGAGCACCGGGGTGGTCGTCGTCGGCCGGATCACCCCCATCCGGCTGACCGTGGAACGCAGCAGGGAGTTGACCAGCGTGGACTTGCCGGCGCCGGTGGACCCGCCGATCACCGCCAGCAGCGGTGCATCAATCGAAGACAGCCGCGGGATCACATAGTCATCGAGCTGACGCAGCAAGGCGGCGCGGTTCTCCTTGGCGGCCGCCGTGCTCTCCAGGTCCAGCGGCAGCACGCTGCGATCAACCTCATCGCGGAAACGCCGGACCGCCTGCAGCAGGCGATCCTCGGTCGGCGCCGAGGCTGGCAAGGCAGGGGCCGACTGCTCCGGGTCCATCACGCGGCCGACCCTACCAACCGGCTTGCGGCCGAACGGCATACGAGCAGTGGCGCTTCCCACACGACAGCGCCCCCGGCAGTGTTGAGTCTCAAGACATAGGAAAGGCATGTCTCACGACATAGGAAAGTCCGGCGCTGGTCAGATGCG
>CAKZIH010000200.1 GCA_936931335.1 uncultured Nostocoides sp.
TCTCGAGGGGACCGAATATCCCTTCCTGCTGTGCTGCTTCTGGCTGGTGGAGAGCTATGCCCGCACTGGTCGGCTCGCCGACGCCGAGCGGCTCTACGACCAGGTGGTCTCCTATGGCGGGGAATTGCACCTGCTCGCCGAGGAGTACGACCCGGAGCGCCGCCAGTTGATGGGCAACTACCCGCAGGCGTTCAGCCACCTCGGTCTGGTCGAGGCCGCCGAGGCGATCCGGGAGGCTCGCAAGGCCGGCTGAGCGCTCAGCGCACCCCGGCCGGTCGGTATTGCACCGAGATTCGCGGTCCGACCGGCTCGCTGGTCTTGGGGATGGCGTGCTCCCAGGTGCGCTGGCAGGAGCCGCCCATCACCAGCAAGTCGCCGTGGCCGGTGACGAAGCGCAGCGATTTGCCGCCCCCGGACGGGCGCAGGGTCAGCGTGCGGGTCGCACCGAAGGACACGATCGCCACGATGGTGTCGGTATGCCGCGCTCGGCCGATCCGATCGCCATGCCAGGCAACCGAATCGCGTCCGTCGCGATAGAGGCACATGCCCGCCGTGACTAGCGGCTCGCCCAGGGTCGGTTGGTAGTGCGCGTTCAGCGCGGTGCGGATCTCGTGCAGGAACGGATGCGGCCACGGCTCGGTCGCGCCAAAGAACCGGGTCAACCGCGGGACATCGACCACGGTGTCGTACATCTGGCGCCGGTCGGCGCGCCACGGAACCTCGCGCAGGAGATCGGCAAAAACCCCGTCCACGCCCTGCAGCCATCCCGGCGCCAGATCCACCCAGGCGCCCGCTCTGAGCTCCGTGCGCAGCAGCCGGGGCGCGAGTTGTGTCATCGCCGGGCCAGTGGCATCCAGATCGGAGGCATCCTGGTCGGTCGGATCGCCGAAGTCGAGGACATCCTGCAGGGTCACGAGCGACAGCATACGGGCGAATGGAACGAATGTCCGATTAACCTCTCCGGCGCGCCCCGGACAAGAAGTTCGCGCTCTTTGTCGCATAATGCGGCAAACGCCTGATTAGGATGAAGGTATGACGCAGACCCCGGCCCTGCTCACCGACCGCTACGAGCTGTCGATGTTTGCCGCCTTGCTGGACGGCGGGCGGATGGCGACCCCGGCAACCTTCGAGCTCTTCGCCAGGCGACTGCCGGCCGGGCGTCGGTTCGGGATGGTCGCCGGGCTGGGTCGCTTTCTGGATGCCTTGCCGCACTTCCGATTCGATGCGCAGACGCTGGACTGGCTGACCCGCGAGCGGGTCATCGACGAGCGCGCGGCCGGGGTGCTCGCCGACTGGCGGTTCACCGGGGATATCGACGGATACCCCGAGGGGGAGACCTGGTATCCCTATTCGCCGATCCTGTCGGTGCGCGCGCCGCTGGGGGAGGGCCTGCTGCTGGAGACGCTGGCTCTATCGATCTACAACCATGACAGCGCGATCGCCTCCGCGGCCGCCCGGATGGTGCTGGCGGCGCGCGGGCGCAGCATCATCGAGATGGGTTCGCGCCGCACCCACGAGGAAGCCGCCGTCGCGGTGGCCCGCGCCGCCTATCTCGCTGGCTTCGCCACCACCTCCAATCTCGCTGCCGGAGAACGGTATGGCGTGCCCACCGCCGGCACGGCGGCCCACGCCTTCACCCTCGCCCACGACAGCGAGGACGCCGCCTTCGACGCCCAATTGCGTACCCATGGCACTGACACCACGTTGCTGGTGGACACCTACGACACCGAGCAGGGCATCGCCACCGCCGTCGAGGTCGCCCGCCGCCATGGGGTAAGTGGACCGGGGGCGATCCGGATCGACTCCGGCGACCTGCCCAGCGCGGTCGCGGCCGCCCGGGCTCAGCTCGACAGCCTCGGCGCCCACGACACCAAGATCGTGGTCACCTCCGATCTCGACGAATACCTGATCGCCGAACTTGCCGTCTCACCCGCGGACTCGTATGGCGTGGGCACCCGCGTCGCCACCGGATCCGGCCACCCCACAGCGGGTTTCGTCTACAAACTCGTCCAACTGGGCGACCGTCAGGTGGCCAAAACCGCAGAGGGCAAGGCCAACACCGGGGGGACGAAAACCCCATACCGCTATCCGGACGGCCGCGAGGCCTTCCGCACCGACGGCGTCATTCCCGAGGGCGCCAACGCCTTACACGTCCCGCTGGTGCGCGCCGGGGAGGTCGTGCACACCCCGACGCTCACCGAGATCCGGGAGTATGCCGCCCGCTCGCTCGCTGCGCTGCCCCCAGCCGCCACCGCCCTAACCGATGGCCCACCGGCCGTCACCGCCGAACCCGAAGGAGACCACGCATGACCCGCGCCCTGCTCATCGTCGACGTCCAGCCCGACTTCTGTGAGGGCGGTGCGCTCGCCGTCGCCGGCGGCAATGAGGTCGCGCAGCGCATCGCCGACTACCTCGGGGCGGAGGGATCGGCATACGGGCTCGTGGTGACCAGTCAGGACTGGCACGACGCGACCGGCGACAACGGCGGTCACTTCTCCGATACGCCCGACTTCGCCGGCACTTGGCCGCCCCACTGCATTGCGGATTCCGCTGGGGCACAACTGCATCCACGTCTGCAGGAGGCCCTGAACGAGGTGAGCGTGCCGGTCCGCGACGTGCGCAAGGGTCAAGGTGTGCCCGCCTACTCGGCCTTCGAGGGCACCACCACCGAGGGCACCGCCCTGGCCGACCTGCTGCGCGAGGCGGAGATCCACGAACTCGACGTGGTGGGGATCGCCAGCGACTACTGCGTCAAGGCCTCCGCGCAGGATGCGGTCACCGCCGGCTTCCCGACCACGGTGCTCGCCGGGCTGCATGCCGGCGTCGCCGCCCCCACCACCGCGGCCGCGGCCGACGATTTGGCCGACCTCGGCGTGATCGTCGGTGCGGCCTATGTCCCGGCCACCTGAGGAAAGAGTGCGATGAGCGACAACTCAAGCGACTACCCGCCCGTGGCGGTGACCGTGGACCTGTGCGTCTTCACCATTCGCTCCGGCGCCCTGCATGTGCTGCTCGTGGAGCGCGGCGAGGACCCGTACGCCGGGACCTGGGCCCTGCCCGGTGGTTTTATCCAGCCGGATGAGGACGCGGGCACGGCTGCCGCGCGGGAACTCGCCGAGGAGACCGGCGTCGATTCCGGCTTCCACGTCGAGCAGCTGGCGACCTATTCCGACCCCGACCGGGATCCACGCATGCGGATCCTCTCGGTGGCCCATGTGGCCTTCGCCCCGGACCTGCCGGAGCCGGTCGCCGGTTCCGATGCGCGCACCGCCCGGTGGTGGGCGGTCGCCGACCTGCCCGTCGACGGCAATGACGCGCCCGCCCTGGAGACCCTGGCCTTCGACCATGTCCAGATCCTCACCGATGCCCTCGAGCGGGTCCGCTCCAAGCTCGAATACACCACGCTGGCGACACAATTCGTGCCCGCCCCGTTCACCCTCGGTGACCTGCACCGGGTGTATGCCGCGGTCTGGGATACCCCGCCGCATCGCGGCACCTTCATCCGCAAGGTGCTCTCCACGCCCGGGTTCGTCGAGGAAGCCCAGGCCCCCAGCGGCCGGGCCAGCGGCCCGGGTCGTCCGCCCACCGCGTTCTATTCCGCGGGTCCGGCCACCCACCTGCACCCGGCCCTGCTGCGCGGCTGAACTCCCCGGTGCCCGGCGCACGCCATCCGCGCGTGCCGGGCGCCGAGGCGGTAGTCGGCGGGAGACAATAGAGCGTGCCCACCTACCGCGATCAGGCCGTTGTCCTGCGCACCCACAAGCTCGGTGAGGCCGACCGGATCATCACCCTGCTGGCGCGGGAACGCGGCAAGCTGCGCGCGGTTGCCAAGGGTGTGCGGCGCACCAAGAGCCGCTTCGGTGCCCGCCTGGAACCGGGCATGATCGTGGACCTGCAGTGCTACGAGGGCCGCAATCTCGACACGGTCACCCAGGCGGAGACGCTCGCGCCATACGGCGAGGCCATCGCCCGCGACTACCGCGCCTACACCGCGGCGGCCACGGCGCTGGAGACCGCGGACCGGCTCACCGAGGAGGGTGCGCCGGCACTGCAGCAATACCTCCTGCTCAGCGGGGCGCTGGCGGCCTTCGCCACCGATGTCCACGACGCCTCGCTGGTGTTGGACGCCTATCTGCTGCGGGCGCTGGCCATCGCCGGCTATGCGCCGAGCTTCCACGACTGCGCCCAGTGCGGCGACCCCGGCCCGCAGCTCGCCTTCAATGTGTCCACCGGCGGTTCGGTATGCCCGTCCTGTCGCCGCCCGGGCTCGGTCGCCCCGTCACGGCCCACCCTGGACCTGCTCGCCGCGCTGCTTGCCGGCGACTGGGCGATCGCGGATGCCAGCCTGCCGCACCATCGGCGCGAGGGCAGCGGGCTGACCGCGGCATACGTCCAATGGCATCTCGAGCGCGGCCTGCGCTCCTTGCCGATGGTCGAGCGGGATGCACCCGCCGGGCCCCTAGGCTCTCGGGCGTGATCGCGCCATTCGCGCACCCCAGCGGTGCCCAGCCCCCTCGCTATACCGCGGGCGAACTCCCGCGTCATGTGGCCATCGTCATGGACGGCAACGGCCGCTGGGCCAATCAGCGTGGCCTGCCCCGCACTCGCGGCCACGAGGCCGGCGAGGCCGCCCTGCTCGATGTGGTTGCCGGCGCCATTGAAGCTGGCCTGACCCATTTGTCGGCATACGCCTTCTCCACCGAGAACTGGAAGCGCAGTCCGGACGAGGTGCGTTTCCTCATGGGCTTCAACCGCGACGTGATCCGCCGCCGCCGCGACCAATTGCACGAATGGGGCGTGCGGATGGTCTGGGTGGGCCGGCGCCCCCGCCTATGGGGTTCGGTGATCAAGGAACTCGAGATCGCCCAGGAGCTCACCCGGCACAACACCGGCCTGACCCTGTACTTCTGTGTCAACTATGGCGGCCGCGCCGAGATCGCCGACGCCACCCGGCGGATCGCCGAGGATGTCGCCGCCGGTCGCCTGCGCCCCGGCGGGATCGATGAGCGCACCATCGCGCGCTATTTGCCCGAGCCCGGTATGCCGGATGTCGACCTCTTCGTGCGCTCCTCGGGCGAGCAGCGGACCTCGAATTTCCTGTTGTGGCAGAGCGCTTATGCCGAGATGGTCTTCCTCGACACGCTGTGGCCGGACTTCGACCGCCGCGACCTGTGGCAGGCCATTGACCTCTATGTCGGGCGCGAGCGCCGGTATGGCGGCGCCGTCGACGCCCCCGCCCCGTCCGCCTAACCGGATCCCTCGATCCGGCCCGGCCCTCACTCCAACTGGGCTCAGCCCAGCGGGGCCGGCTCCTGTTGGGTGATGCAGTGGATGCCGCCGCCGCGGTCGAAGAGCGGCCGGGCGTCCACGCCGTGGATCCGTCGTCCCGGATACGCCTTGGCCAGGATTCCCAGCGACTCCTCATCCTGCGGGTCGGCGAAGGTGCAGGCGATTACCCCGTCGTTGACCACGAGGTGGTTGACGTATGACCAGTCCACCGGCCCGTACGCGTCCGCCAGCGTCTGCGGTGCCGGCAGCCGAACCACATCCAGCCGCTCGCCGCGGGCATCCCGGGCGTTGCCGAGCAACTGCTCGAGCTCGCGGCATACCTCATGGTCGGGGTGGGCGGGATCGGCCTGCCAGTGCAGCAGCACGGTGCCCGGGGAGGCGAAGGTGGCGACGATGTCGACATGTCCGCGGGTGCCGAATTCGTCATAATCGCGGGTCAGGCCACGCGGTAACCAGATGCAGGTCGTTGCGCCAATGGTGCGGGCCAGCTCGGCTTCCACATCCGCGCGGTCCAGCCCGGGGTTGCGGCCCGGGTCCAATTGCACGGTCTCGGTGAGCAGCACCGTGCCCAGCCCATCGACATGGATCCCGCCGCCCTCGTTGACTAGGGGAGAGGAGATCGTCGGTACGCCGGCCTGCTCGGAGACGAAGGCGCCGATCCGGGCATCCCGCTCCCAGGTGGCCCAGGCCTGCCCGCCCCAGCCGTTGAACACCCAGTCCACCGCACCCAGGGCGCCGCTCTCATCCACCACGAAGGACGGGCCGATGTCGCGCATCCACGCGTCATCAAGCGGCGCGGAGATCACGTCGATGCGAGGGCCGAGGTGCTTTGCGGCGACGGCCAGGTCGTCGGGGTCGACGACCATGGAGACCGGCTCGAAGAGAGCTACCGCATTGGCCACCCCGGCCCAGGTACGCCGGGCGGCGTCGACCTCCGCGGCCGACCCCCCGAGGGTGTACCCGGCCGACGGCCACGCCATCCAGGTGCGGGTATGCCGTTCCCATTCGGCCGGCATCCGCCAGGCGGTCACAGCCCGGCCCCCGTCCCCTCGGTCACCGCGTTGGGGTCGACCCGTTGGTGCTCCGGGCGGATTGGTTCGGTAAGCGCGGCATAGGAATCCGGGCGACGGGTGGCTAGGAAGGGGAAGAGGTCGATCCAGTCGCGCCCCTGCGCCAGATCGAGATCGGCGACCAGCACCGCCTCCTCATCCCGCGGCGCCTGCACGAGCACCCGGCCGTAGGGGTCGGCGATGAAGGAGCTGCCGTAGAAGGTGATCAGCCCCTCGGTGCCGGTGCGGTTGGGGACGATGACGAAAAGGCCGTTGGCGATCGCATGCGCCACGATCGTGTGCTGCCACAGCGGCTGAGTGTCGAAATCGGGGTGATCGGGCTCGGAACCGATGGCCGTCGGATAGACCAGCGCCTGCGCGCCGCCGAGCGCGTAGGCCCGGGCGACCTCGGGGAACCACTCGTCCCAACAGGTCGGCAGCCCCAGTCGCAGCGCCGGGTCGGCCAACTCGACGACCGGATATGCGTCCTGGGCCGGGCCGGGCCGGAAGTATTTGTCCTCGTAGTAACCGGCGGTCACCGGGATATGCGTCTTGCGAGTGCGCGCGACCAGAGCCCCGCTGGGGTCGATGAGCACCGCACTGTTGAAGCCCAGCCCGTCGGTGTCGTCGGCACGCTCATACAGGCTGGCGTGCACGTGCACCCCGTATGCGGTGGCCGTCTCCCGCGCGAAGGCGATGGTCGGTCCGTCCTCCAACGACTCGGCGATGGCGCTGGGCACGCCGGTGGGCAGCGCGTCTGCCGGATAACGGGACATGGTGAGTTCGGGCAGGAAGACGATCCGCGCCCCGGCTTCCGCGGCACTGGCGATGCCCTCGCGCAGCGTCTGTTGCAGGGCGTCCGGGTCGGAGTTCCACGCGTGTTGGACCAAGCCCACCCGCAAGGGCTGCGCGCTGGGCTCCGTAACACGGGCAAGGGAGGTGGGGACCGGGCCGGCTGTGATCAGTCGCACGAGGAGCAAGTATGCCGCCCAGGCCACGCGAGTGGTTTGTGATCGGATCGACACGAATTTTGTTACCGATTAGTACGGTTTGGGGGGACGGGGAGTCGCATACTGGTGGGCATGCGTCCTCGGCTGGTTTACGGGCTCACCGAGGTGCCCCGGATGGCGGGTGAGGTGGGCGAGTATGCCGCCCTGCGGCGCCTGCTCGGTCGGGCCGCACGCGGCGACGGCCACCACGTCTTGGTGCTGCCCGGTCTGATGGCCGGCGACCACACCACGGCCATCGTGCGCAATTTCCTTAAAGGACAAGGTTTTGTCCCGCACGGATGGGGAATGGGCCGCAATATCGGGCCGACCCGACTCGTAGTGGATTCCATGCAAGAGACGGTCCAGAGCCTGACCGCCGAGCACGGCCCGATCTCCATTGTCGGCTGGAGCTTGGGTGGCCTCTATGCGCGGCAACTCGGTCGACGGCACTGCGACCAGGTACGCCAAGTGGTGACCCTCGCCTCGCCCTTCCGGCTGGCCAACCGCGAGGAGACCCTGGCCGGGCGGGTGTATAACCGATTCCGCCACCTGCATGTCGCCGCGGAGGAGGTCGACGCACCCGAGGAGGAGCATCTGCGCGAGCCGATGCCGGTGCCGACCACGGCCTTCTACTCCCGCTCCGATGGCGTCGTGCCCTGGCAGGCGTGCCTCAATGAGCTCTACGGCTGCGCGGAGAACATCGAGGTCCGCGCCTCGCACATCGGGATGGGCTATCACCCGGCGACGCTATGGGCGCTTGCCGACCGGCTGGCTCAGCCGGCCGATGACTGGCAGCCCTTCGTGCCGCCGCGCGGGCTGCGTCGGTGGTACCCCGCGCCGGCTCACTGGCCGTTGGACGAGGATGTTCTGGCGCAGGACAACCTGGTGCCGATATCCGAGCAAGCGGTCACCGAGGCCGCTGGCTGACACCGGGGGAGCCAGTTGACTCAGCGGGGCCGAGCCTGCACCAGGGTGATCGCCGCGAGGAAGATCAGCACGGCGATCCGCATGAGCTTCTCCACTCGGGTCAGTCGCGGCCAGCTCAGCGCCAGCATCCATCCGAGGAAGAGCACCACCACTGCGGTGGCGATCCAGCCATAGCCCGGGACCAGCGCACCGATCACCAGCAGGGCCAGGACGGCGAGCACGGGAATCAGCACCGGCAGTCCGGCCAGCCGGACCAGGGCGCGTTCGTTCGCGGTCTGGGGTTCGGGGGTGGAGGCGGGGCCGGGCACGGTCGGCAAGCCTACGTCAGTGGGTTCAGACCAGGCCCGCGGTCGGGCCCGGTGGCCACCGGCCGGGCCGGATCGGTGATCCACTCGCTCCACGAGCCGGCATACAGGCTGGGGGTGACGCCGACCTCGCGCAGCGCGAGGGCCAGGCGCGCCGCGGTGATTCCGCTGCCGCAGTAGGTGCCGACCTCGGCGTGCTCGAAGACCCCGAGCCGGGTGAAGATCTCATGCAGGCGTTCGCGGTCCACCAACCGGCCATCCGGCCCAGTGATCTCGCTCAGGGGCGCATTCCGGGCGCCCGGGATGTGGCCGGCCACCGGGTCGATCGGTTCGCTTTCGCCGGCGAAGCGTTCCGGGGCCCGCGCGTCCAGGAGCAGCCCGCTCGCGGCGAGGGCGCCGGCGGATTCGGCGTCCAGGACCGGGAGCGCTCCCGTGCGGATGCGGTAACTGCCCGGTGCCGCGGGCTCGGTCGGCGCATCGGTCACCGGATGACCCTCCGCGACCCAGGCCGCCAAGCCGCCGTCGAGCACGCGTATGTCGGTGAGCCCGGCCCAGCCGAGCACCCACCAGGCCCGCGCCGACCCCATACCGTTCCCCTGGTCATAGACCACGACCCGGGTATGGGCGTGCAAGCCGAGCCGGCGCACGCTCTCCTGCAGGTGGTCCGGATCGGGCAGCGGGTGCCGGCCCCCGGCCCCGGGCGGGCCGGCCAGTTCGGCATCTACGTCGATGAAGCGCGCGCCGGGGAGGTGAGCACGGGCATACAGCTCGTGTCCAGGCGTGCCGCCCAGCTCGTACTGAGCGTCGAGCAGCGCCAATACCGCGTCGCCGTGCTCGGTGCCTAGCTCCGCGGTGCCTAGCTTGGCGGTGTTCAGCTCGGCGGCGACTTCGGCGGGGGTGACCAGGGCCGACATACCGGTCATCAAAGCAGACCGGACCGACACCCGCCGGTGGCCTTAATCGGCCAGTTCCAGCACGCCCCAGGTGAACCGGTCGCGCAGCGCATTGCCGCTGCGGCCCTCGTTGTTGCTCATGAGGGTGGACGGTTTGCCCCGGTCCCCGCCCGATGAGACGGCATCGGCGAGCAGGAAGTTGGCGGCGAAGCGGTCGCCGGCCTTGGCCCCGCCCTGACCCAGCGCGCTCCAGGGGAGGGCGGCCTCGACCACATACCCCTGGCCTGTGCGGCGCACCGCGACGTCACCCGCGGTGAACGCCGGGCCGGGGACGAAGCTGTCGCCCCGCGCTGTGAGCAGCGCGCGGATGACGCCCCCGGTCTCCAAGGGACCCATCCACGCACGCACCTCGTGGCCGGCATATTTGTCGGTCCGGATCGCCTCGCGGTAGTCGCCCAGCTCGATGCCCACGGCGTCGCCCGTGCCGATGAGGTGGGGACGCAGGGTATGGGTCTGGGTGAGTGCCGGATCGGTGACCGCGGCCAAGATGTAGAGATTGGCCTTGTCCCAGCCCACCCGCCACGAGCCACTGACCTTGACCTTGCCCTCGCCGCCCACGAGCGCATTGCTGGCGAATGCCTTCACGTCCGCCCAGTCGTCACCCGCGGCCCGCCCGTCGATCGTCGGTGGCTTGGCGAGCTTGGTGGCCGCGACCGTGGGGCCGGGGACCAGGGGCCGTTCGTTGGCGCCGACGCTGGCCGATGAGGATGCGGAAGTGGTGCTCGAGCTGGCGCCGGACGAACTCGAGCTGGACGAACTGGGGCTGCTCGAGGCGGCCGCGGTGGAGCTGGTCGACGAGGCAGTTGTCGCGGCCCTGGCTGAGGCGCTGGCCCGGGCCTGCTGCCGGTCCGCGCGTCGCTCTTCCTTGCTCGGCCCGATAGACGACCAGATCACCGCGAAGGTGATCGCGGCGACGATCAAGAAGATCGTCCCGGCCCAGTCCAGCCTGGTTTGCGGCCGCGGTATCGCCATCGAGTCTCCCCTCCCGGTCGGCGTGCTGCCTCACCATAAACCGCACCGGCGGTATGCGGCCCGCAAGTGGGACAATCGAGTCCTCATGTCCGCCACGCTCCACGCCGCCCCCGCCACGCCCGCTCCGACCGCGGTGCTTGCGCCGCTGCAGATCGGCCGGCTCACCATCCCCTCGCCCGTCGTGCTCGCGCCGATGGCGGGCATCACCAATCGGGCGTTTCGTCGTCTGTGCCGGGGATATGCCGGTGCCGGCGGCTCGGGGGACGGTGCGCTCTATGTCAGCGAGATGATCACTTCGCGGGCGTTGGTGGAGCGCAATGCGCTGACGATGAAACTCATCGAGCACGATCCGGACGAGTCGCCCCGCTCCACCCAGCTCTACAGCGTGGACCCGGCGACCACCGCTGCGGCAGTGCGCATTCTGGTTAGCGAGGATCGCGCCGATCATATCGACCTGAACTTCGGTTGCCCGGTGCCCAAGGTGACCCGCAAGGGCGGCGGGGGAGCCCTGCCGTGGAAGCGTGAGCTTTTCGGGGCGATCGTGTCGGCCGCGGTGCGCGAGGCCAGCCCGTATGACGTTCCGGTCACCGTGAAGATGCGCGTCGGGATCGACGCCGACCATCTGACCTATCTGGACGCCGGGCGGATCGCCGAGCAGCGCGGCGCGGCCGCGGTGGCACTACACGCTCGCACGGTCGCCCAGGCCTACAGCGGGGACGCGGACTGGAGCCGGATCGCGCGCCTCAAGGAACACGTGCGCTCCATACCGGTGCTCGGCAATGGCGACATCTGGTCGGCCGAGGACGCCGTCCGGATGGTGCGCGAGACCGGCTGCGATGGCGTGGTCGTCGGCCGCGGCTGCCTGGGCCGGCCGTGGCTCTTTGCTGACTTGGCGGCCGCCTTCGCCGGACGGCCGGAACGGGCCACCCCGTCGCTGGGTGAGGTGACGGCGACGCTGCGCCGGCATGCGGCATACCTGGTGGACTTCTATGACGACGAGCTCAAGGGCTGCCGCGACATTCGCAAGCACATTGCCTGGTACCTCAAGGGTTTTCCCGCGGGTTCGCAGATCCGCAGCCAGCTCGCGCTGGTCGACTCCCTCGCCGCCGTCGACGCACTGATCGCCGAACTGGACGCCCCAGCGCCGTGGCCGGGGGCCCCGGCCGAAGGCCAGCGCGGCCGGGCCGGCAATCCGCGTCATGTGGTGCTGCCCGAGGGCTGGCTGGATAGCCCCGAACTGACCCCCGCCCAGGCGGCCCTGGTCGCCGAGGCCGAGGACAATGTCAGCGGTGGGTGACGAGCCGGCCGATCGCGGCGACGGCTACGGGCCGGCCGACCGGGAGCGCTGGCTGCCCGAGGATCCCGCGCAGAAGCTCAGCGACCGGGACGATTTCACCCGCGACCGGGGCCGGCTCTTGCACTCCTCGGCCCTGCGGCGGTTGGCGGCCAAGACGCAGGTGCTGGCGCCGGACAGCGACGACTTCATCCGCAACCGGCTCACTCACTCCCTTGAGGTCGCGCAGATCGGCCGGGAGTTCGGGGCCGCGTTGGGCTGTCATCCCGACCTGGTCGAGGTGGCCTGCCTGGCGCACGACCTGGGGCACCCACCATTCGGCCACAATGGTGAGCAGGCGCTCGACGAATTGTGCTGCGAGATAGGCGGATTCGAGGGGAACGCGCAGACCCTGCGGCTGCTCACCCGCCTGGAAGCCAAGCGCGAGCATCCCGATGGCCGGCCCGCCGGGCTGAACCTCACCCGCGCCTCGCTGGATGCGGCCACCAAGTACCCGTGGTTTCGCAGCGAACGCCCCGAGCGGCGCAAATTCGGTGTCTATGAGGACGATCGCGCGGTCTACGAGTGGATGCGCGACGGCTTGGGCCCGGTCGAGCGCTGCATCGAGGCCGATGTCATGGACTTCTCCGACGATGTCGGCTACTCGGTCCACGATCTCGAGGACGCCATCGCCTCCGGGCGCCTCGATGTCCGCGCGCTGGCCAGCGCCACCGAGCGTGCGATGGTCCTGGCGATCGCGCAGGGGGTCTACGCGCCGGACCTGGATGCCGGGGCGCTGGACGCGGCATACGGGCGGATTCTGCAACTCGGGGTGATCCCCACGGCATACCTGGGCACTCGGCGGGACCTGGCGGCGCTGAAGGACATGACCTCACGCCTGATTGGTCGCTTTGTCCGGGCCTCGCAGACCGCGACCCGTCAGGTATATGGCGAGGGTCGCCTGGTCCGGTATGCCGCGGCCCTGATCGTGCCGGAGGACACCCGAGCCGAGGTGGCCGTACTGAAGGCGATCGCCGCCCATTTCGTCATGTATGCCCACGACCGCCAGGCCGCGCTGCCGCAGCAGCGGGCGCTGATCGCGGCGCTGGTAACGGCATACCGGGAGCATCCCGAGCGCCTCGATGTGCAACTGCGCGCGGACTATGCGAACGCCAGCGGGGACGGGGCCCGGCTGCGGGTGGTGGTCGATCAGGTGGCCAGCTTGAGCGATGTGCGCGCCCTGGCGCTGGCGCGCCAGTGGGGGATCGACTGAGCCTGTGCACAAGTCTCGGCGGCCCGGGGCGACGCGCCTAGACTGACCCGGTGGCCGGCCTGATCCGGGCCGAAGACATCGCGGCCGTCAAGGAACGCACCTCCATCGTCGAGGTGGTCCGTGACCACGTGAGCCTGCGCTCGGCGGGCATCGGGGCGCTCAAGGGGCTGTGTCCTTTCCACGACGAGAAGACCGCTTCCTTCACGGTGCGCGAGAGCACCGGGACCTTCCACTGCTTCGGCTGCGGCGAGGGCGGCGATGTGGTCGCCTTCGTCCAGAAGATCGACCATCTCAGCTTCGTCGAGGCCGTCGAACGGTTGGCCCAGCGGGCCGGGATGGAACTGGTCCGCGAGGACGGGCCCGCGGATCCGGCGATGTCTCTGGGCCGGCGTTCGCGGCTGGTCGAGGCGCACCGCATCGTCCAGGAGTTCTACGCCGACAAGTTGGTCAGCAGCCCCGAGGCGCGAGCCGCCCGAGACTTCTTGCGGCAGCGCGATTTTGGGCGCGCCGATGCCGAGCAGTTCGGGGTGGGTTTCAGTCCGCGCGGGCAGGACGAGGTGGCCCGGCTGCTGCGGGGGCGCGGCTTCTCCGAGGAGGAGATGACGCTCGCCGGGCTCGTCGGCCGGGGCTCGCGGGGGACCTATGACCGCTTCCGCGGCCGGCTCATGTGGCCGATCCGGGACACCTCGGGTGACACCATCGGCTTCGGCGCGCGCCGGCTCTTCGACGACGACTTCCAGCAGGCGAAATATCTCAACACCACCGAGACCACGATCTATAAGAAGTCGCAGGTGCTCTACGGGATCGACTTGGCCAAGAAGGCGATTGCGTCCGGCCGGCAGGCGGTGATCGTCGAGGGCTACACCGATGTGATGGCGGCGCAGCTGTCCGGGGTGCCCACCGCGGTCGCCACCTGTGGCACGTCATTCGGGGTCGATCACATCAAATTGCTGCGCCGGCTGATGCGCGACGAGCCGGGGTTGGATCCGGCCCGCATCGTCTTCACCTTCGACGGCGACGCGGCGGGCCAGAAGGCGGCGATGCGTGCCTTCGCCGAGGATCAGCGCTGGACCGCGCAATCCTTCGTCGCGGTGGCCGGGGAGGGCATGGACCCCTGTGACCTGCGGCTGCGCAAGGGCGCGGATGCGGTGCGGCATCTGGTGGAGGATGCGGTGCCGATGTTCGAGTTCGCCATCCGAAATCTGATGAGCCACTACGACCTGGACACCGCCGAGGGCCGCGTCGGGGCGATGAAAGCCGTTGCGCCGGTAATCAATTCGGTCAAGGACCCGACGCTGCGCCCCGAGTATGTGCGCACGGTGGCTGGCTGGATCGGCGTCGATATGCAGCAGTTGAGCGACCAGGCCCGCAGGGTCGGCACTCTGGCTCCACCCACCGATCGCCCGTCGCCGCGGGGTCCGGAGGTGGCCGAGGCCGATGCCGCACCGGTGGTGCCCACCCCCGATCTGCGTGACCCGGTGGTCAATGCCGAGTCTCAACTGCTGCGGGTGTTCATCCAGTACCCCAATGTGATCACGGAAGCGATGCTCACCGAGATTTCTGCGGAGGCCTTCGCCGCCCCGGCCCATCGCGCGATCTATGTGGCGATCCGGGGTGTGGTCGTCACCGAGGGGATGACGCTCGCCCAGTGGGTCGACGCGATTACCACCAATGCGCCGCTCGCCGTGCAGCCGCTGGTCTCTGCCATGGCGGTCGCGGACCTACCGGTGCATCAGGCCGATCACGGGCCCGACGCCCGCTACGTCGACTCTCTGGTCGCCCGCGTCCAGGAGGTGGCGATCAACCGGGAGATCGACGACGCCCGCTCCCTGCTGCAGCGGCTTTACACCGGGGAGGGCGACGCGGAGCAGGGCCGGTCCGTGCAGATACGGTTGCAGGACCTGCAGCGCCGCCTCGCGGCCCTGAAAGAAGGAATCACCTGATGCCCCTGCTGCGTCGTGACCGCACCGAATCATTGCCCGCCGATGTGCGATTGCGGGCCGGGCTGGGCCGTCGGGATCGCGTGCTCGCCGCCGCTCGCGATGACGCCGGGACCTGGGTGATCGTCGGCACCGGACGCCTGTATGCCGTTCCCACCGTCGGCGAAGTCCTTTCTCGCCCTTTGCATCTCGTCGATGCCGGCAACTGGGACCAGGACAACTTCACGCTGACCGTGACCTGGGTCGACGGGGCGCGGCCCAATCAGTGGGTATTCACCGAATCGATGCAGGTCCTTGCCGCCTTCCGCGAACGGGTGCAGGCATCCGTGGTCATCGCCGAGGCCGTCCCCGTCGGCGGCCGTCGCACCGCCCGGGTGGTCATCCGCAAGGACTTGGAGGACGGCAGCGTCCACGATCAGACCCTGCTCGGGCCGGGGGTGCGGCTGAGCGATCCGGGCGTCGACGAGGCGATCAGCGCCGCCCGGGCGCGCCTGCGCGAGCAGGTCGGCCTCGACTGAGGCCAGGACTAGTGCGGGTACGCCCGCAGCCGTTTCGGTTCCGTTGATGACTGTGCTTCACCCGGCCATTCCGCTGCGGGTTGATTCGCAGCGGCCTTCTTGACCCGTATGCCGGACCACCCCCACCCCGGCGACCTAGGCTGCTAGCAGGAGTAGCCCGCCGGCGTCGCCCACGCGACCAGCCGCATGGAGCTGATGACCTATGTCACCTGCCCGACCATCCGCTACCACCCGGCGATCATCGCCCAGAAGGCGGCGACCATGCAGTTGCTCGCCGAGGGCCGCGTCATCCTCGGCCTGGGCAGCGGTGAAGAGCTAAACGAGCACGTCGTCGGCGCCGCCTGGCCCTCCGTTGCCGACCGGCAGGCGATGCTCGTCGAGGCGATCCACATCATCCGTGAACTGCACACCGGCAAGCTCGTCGATTTCACGGGCGACTACTTCGACGTGCGCTCGGCGCGGGTCTGGGACCTGCCCGAGCATCCGGTGGCGATCGCCGTCGCGGTAGGCGGGGAGCGGGGCATCAAGCAGTTTGGCCCTTTGACCGACCATTGCATCGCAGTGGAGCCCGAGGCCGAACTCATCGCCACCTGGAACGGCGTCGCCACCGCGCCGCAGATTGGGGACAAGGCCCGCGCCATCGGGCAGATCCCCATCTGCTGGGATCACGACGAGAAGACCGCGATCGCGCGGGCCCACGACCAGTTCCGCTGGTTCGCCCGCGGCTGGGCGGTCAATGCGGACCTGCCGACCACGGCCGGGTTTGCCGGGCCCAGCCAGTTCGTGCGCCCCGAGGACGTCGCCAAGCAGATCCCCTGCGGCCCCGATCTGGACGCCATCGTCGAGGCGGTGGGGGAGTACCTCGAAGCCGGATTCACCGATGTCGCGCTGGTGCAGATCGGTGGCGAACACCAGGACGTCTTCTTCGACGAATGTGCACAGCCCCTGCTGAAGAAGCTGCGCGCCCGCGCCACGAAGTGAGCCCAGGGAAGTGAGCAGAAGGAAGTGAGCACAGGGCCGGCCGGCCGCTACTGACCTCGGGGTTTGCGGCGCCCGGGGCGGTCAGTGACCGGCCGGGCCCTCGGTGGTGGCCGGCGCGTCGGCTGCGGCCGCGGCACCCGGGACCGTCGGCGCCTTGCCGATGGCGCCACCGGCCGTATGTCCGCGCCGGTTGATGCGACGCTCCAGTCGCCCGGCGGCGGTGGTGAGCAGGAAGTTGATCGCGATGAAGATGAGCGCGGCGACCACGAAGGCCGGCAGCGGATTCGCGCGCGCGGAACCCAGGTTCTGAGATCGGA
>CAKZIH010000201.1 GCA_936931335.1 uncultured Nostocoides sp.
TAGCCCGGCCCCGGCGGCGCCGCGGCCGGCCGGTGGCGGCCGAGGTCTCCGGCTCCACGGTCACCGGGGTGGTGCGCGCGTCCGGATCGCTGGTGCCGGGCAGGTCCGCACCGCTGACCAGGTCCGATGCGGCCGCCACGTCAGCTGCGGCCAGATCCGATGTCACCAGATCGGCTGTTGCCAGGTCAGATGTCGCCAGGCCGGAGGTCGACGAGTTGAGGCCGGCGAGGGTGTCCACATCCGAGTCGGTATGCCGGGTGCTCACCTCGGGCAACTCGGCATCCTCTGCCGAGAGTTGGGCTGGTTCGCCGGCGGTTGCCTTGAGCGCCGCGGCGTGCGCGGCCGCGGCAATCTGGGCGGCGGTGGGCCCGGTGCGCACCGGGGTGGGCGCGCTCTCCTCGGTCGTGTCCCGTCCGCCACGACGCCGGCCACCGCGGTCATTCCCGTTGCGGTCATTACCACCGCGGTCATTGCCACCGCGGTCATTGCCACCACGGTCATTGCCACCACGGTCGTGCCCGTTGTGGTTCGACCCATTGCCACCGGAGCCATTGCCGCCATGACCATTACCGCCATGGCCGTTGTCGTGATGGCCGTTACCCGGCTTGCCAGAGCCATTGCCCGAGTGACCGTTGCCACCCTGGCTCTCCTCGACCGGCTGGTCACGCACCACGACCCCGCGCCCGTTGCAGCATTCACACGGCTCGGAAAACACCTCAAGCAGCCCGGACGCCACCCGCTTGCGGGTCATCTGCACCAGACCCAGCGAGGTCACCTCGGCGACCTGGTGCTTGGTGCGGTCGCGGCCCAGGCATTCCAGCAGTCGGCGCACGACGAGGTCCCGGTTGGACTCCAGGACCATGTCGATGAAGTCGACGACGATGATGCCGCCGATGTCGCGCAGGCGCAGTTGGCGGACGATCTCCTCGGCCGCCTCGAGGTTGTTCTTGGTAACGGTCTCCTCGAGGTTGCCGCCGGAGCCGACGAACTTGCCCGTGTTCACGTCGACGACGGTCATCGCTTCGGTGCGGTCGATGACCAGCGAACCACCGGAGGGCAGATAGACCTTGCGGTCCAGCGCCTTGGCGATCTGCTCGTCGATCCGGTGCTCGGCGAAGACATCGCGTTCGCTGGTCCACTTGGTCATCCGCGCGGCCAGATCGGGGGCGACGTCCTCGATATAGGTGGAGATCTCCTCCCATACCTCGTCGCCGGCGATCACCAGGGAGCTGAAGTCCTCGTTGAAGACGTCGCGGATGACGCGGACGGTGAGATCGGGCTCGGAGTAGAGCAGGCTCGGGGCGTTCTTCTTGCCGCCCTTCTTGTCGGCCGCGGCGCTTACCCGTTCCCAGGTCTTGGCCAGGCGCTCGACGTCGCGGCGCAGTTCCTCTTCGCTGGCGCCCTCGGCTGCGGTGCGGACGATGACCCCGGCATCGGCGGGGACGATCTCCTTGAGGATGCTCTTGAGGCGGGCGCGCTCGGTGTCCGGCAGCTTGCGGGAGATCCCGGTCATATTGCCCTGCGGCACATAGACCAGGTAGCGCCCCGGCAGCGAGATCTGCGAGGTGAGCCGCGCGCCCTTGTGACCGAGCGGGTCCTTGGTCACCTGGACCAGGACCGTCTCACCGGAGGACAGGGCGTTCTCGATGCGCTTTGCGGACCCGGTCTCCAGGCCCGCGACATCCCAGTTGACCTCACCGGCATAGAGCACGGCATTGCGGCCCCGACCGATGTCGACGAAGGCGGCTTCCATCGAGGGCAGCACATTCTGCACGCGGCCGAGGTAGATATTGCCGGCCATCGAGGCATTGGTGGTGCGCGAGACGTAGTGCTCCACGAGGATGCCGTCCTCGAGCACGGCGATCTGGGTGCGGCCCGCGCGGCGGCGCACGACCATGGTCCGTTCGACGCTCTCGCGGCGCGCGAGGAATTCCTTCTCGGTGATGATCGTGCGGCGCCGGCCGGCCTCGCGGCCCTCGCGGCGGCGCTGCTTCTTGGCCTCCAGGCGGGTGGACCCGCGCACCGAGGTGACCTCATCGCGGGCGCGGCGCGACTCGCGCACCTTGGTCACGGTGCCGGGCGGGTCCTCCCCCTCCGCCGCCGAACTGGCGCGGCGCCGACGGCGGCGGCGCCGACCGCCACCCTCCGTGGCCTCGGCGTCGTTGTCGCTCGCCTGGTCGTCATCCGACTCGGCGTCGTCCTGACTCGCCTCATCCTGGCCCTCGCCATCCGGGGCCGAGTCCGTATGCGGCGTGCTCGCCTCGTCGCTCTCCTGCGCCTCGGGCTCCGTCTCGCGGGACTTGCGCCCCCGGCCGCCGCGGCGGCGGCGGCTGCGGCCAGTGGGCTCGGCGTTCTCTTCGGCGGCAGAGTCCGCCGCCACCTCGGTGTCCTGCGTCGCGGACGTGGCGTCATCGCCTCCCCGGTCGGCAAACGACGCAGCGCTGGCCAGCTCATCCGCGAAGTCTCGCTCCGGGGTCGGCTCCGGCTCGAAGGTCGCCGGACGCGGAGTCGCGGCGCCGGCCGGTCGGGTGGCCCGGCGGGCCGGCGGCGGCTGCGGGGGCTGGAAGATCAGACCGAACGCGGCCGGCACCACGGGAGCAGCGTCCTCGTCGTCGTCGGCATTCTCGTCATCGGCGGCGGGTTCATCCGCCACGCGCTGATCAGCCGCGAGTTCAGCGGTCTCGAGTTCAGCCGTCTCGAGTTCAGCGGTCTCGAGTTCACCGGTCTTAACGTCATCGGCCTCAGCCACGAAGACCCCGGCCTCACCGCCAGCGTCGACGGCGGAGGGCTCATCCACCCCATCGGCCGGAGCGTGCGGGTCCATCTCTTCGGCGTCCGGGGAATCCAGCAGGCCCGGGGCGTCCTCGATCGTCGGGAGATCTGCGTCCTGCTCGTCTCGCGCCGCGCCCAGGAAGTCGGGGACCTCATCTTCAGTGGGGGCACCGGCCGTGGTGGCCGGCTCCTCACTGTCGCGTTCCGGCGGAGCGATCTCGTCGATCTCCGCGAGCACACCCGGGTCGAGGGTGAGCTGTTCGTCGCCGGGGAATTCTGTGGGCTCACTCATCTAGTGCGCACCTTCCGACGGTGGGTGCGACGACCACACCGGCCGGTTCGGCCCCGTCACGCTCACCGCGTGTTGGGTCGCGCCGGCGGATGCCGACACGGAAGTCGTCATATTCCGGTGAGTGCGGCTCGCGCGTGGCGCGTCACCGGTCCCCGGCGCCGCCGTCCTTATCCGTAGCCAAGGGATCGGCCACTCGCTCGGATGCGGTGTCCCACGGTCCCTGTGCCAGTCGGGTGGCCCGTGGGGGCCGCGGCGGCACGAACTGGAACGAATTGCTCAGAGCGGTCAGAACGTCGTCGGGACGTATGGCAGGTGTGGTATGCCGTACGACCAGTCGCAGTATCGCATACCCGGGCCGCTCCCCCACGGTTGCCACGAGCAGCGCTGCCTTGACGTCCAACTCCCGTGGGCCGTTCTTGAACGTACGGGTCACCCGCACCTCGTCGGCCGACGTCATACCGGCGACGGCGTCGGTGAGTTCGCCGAGCACCTCGCCGGGGAACTCGATCTCCCAGTCGCTGGCCTCCAAGCGATCCGGCAGCGAGCCGCCGGCCGAGCGCACCACCTCGAGGATGTCGAGGCCGTCGGGCAGCGCCGCGTCGAGGTCGGCACGCAATTGGTCGGCGTCGACCTCGCGGGTCACCCCAATCTCGAAGTACTCCGCCTCGGACGCCATCCCGGTGGGCGCGCCCCCGGCATACGAAATCCGCGGATGCGGGTGGAATCCGCCGGAAAAGGCCATCGGCACCTGCGCCCGGCGCAAGGCGCGCTCCAGCGCCCGGGAGAAGTCGCGGGTGGAGGAGAAGCGCATGCGGCCGCGGCGCGCATACCGGATGCGATACCGCGCGACGGTGGGCGCGGGCGGTGGGCCTTCGGGCTGGGGTGCGGGTGCCATGACGGCTGCGATTATCCCCCGCCCAGCGCCCTAGGGTGATCGCCATGACTCCGATCGACCGCGGCCGGCTGGCAACGGTGCTCGCGGCCGAGCAGACCACATACACCGACGCGCACCCGCGCTCCCGCGAGCTCTACTCCTGCGCCGGGAACCTCTTCGGGCGGGTGCCGATGACCTGGATGAATATGTGGTCGGGGGGCTTCCCGCTCTATCTCGATCGCGCCCGCGGCGCGCGGGTCAGCGATGTCGACGGGCACGAGTATGTCGATTTCGCCCTCGGCGACACCGGCGCGATGGCCGGGCATTCCCCCGAGGCGACGATCAAGGCGGTCACCGGCCGGTATGCCGATCTCGGCGGCGCGACAACAATGCTGCCCACCGCCGATGCCCAGTGGGTCGGCGCGGAACTCACCGCCCGCTTTCGGATGCCGCTGTGGAGCTTCGCGCTGAGCGCGACGGACGCGAACCGGTGGGCGATCCGGTTGGCTCGCCTGGCGACCGGGCGGCCCAAGATCCTGGTCTTCGGCTACGGCTATCACGGCAGCGTGGACGAGGCCTTCGCGCTGCGGGACTCCGGCGGCGCCACCATCACCCGACCGGGGAATGTCGCCCCGCCGGTCCCGGTGGAGCTCACCACTCGTGCGGCGACCTGGAACGACCTGGACTCGGTCGAGGAGGCGCTGCGCCACGGCGATATCGCCGCGATCCTCACCGAACCGGCCCTGACCAATATCGGGATCGTCCTGCCCGAGCCCGGCTTCCTCGACGGATTGCGTTCGCTGGCAACGAGGTATGGCGCCCTGCTGATGATCGACGAGACCCACACCTTCTCGGTCGGCTGGGGCGGTGCGACCACCGAGTGGGACCTGGATCCTGACATCGTCGTGGTCGGCAAGTCGATCGGTGGCGGGATTCCCTGTGCCGCATACGGATTGAGCCGGGAGGTCGCGGCGGCGGTGACCCGGCATACGCAGTCCGGCGACGCCGACATCGTGGACGTGGGAGGGGTCGGCGGCACCCTCGCCGGCAATGCCCTCTCCCTCGCCGCGGCTCGGGCGACCCTGGGTGAGGTGCTGACCCCGGAGGCGTTCGCGCGGATGATCGATCTGGCGACCGTCTATACCGAGGGCGTGCAGGGCGCGATCGATGAGTTCGAATTGCCGTGGACGGTCACCCAGCTCGGGGCCCGCTCGGAGTACCGATTTACTTCTCCCGCACCGACATCCGGCGAAGACTCCGCGGCCGCTGCCGACGAGGAGTTGGACGCCTATCTGCACCTGGCGCTGGTCAACCGCGGCTTCCTGCTCACGCCCTTCCACAATATGGCGCTCATGTGCCCGGACACCACGCGTGCCGATGTGGACCGGCATACGGTGGCCTTCCGCGAGGTGACCGCCGCCCTGCGTCACTGAGGGTGTGTGATTGAGGATGTGCGGCTGAGCCCAGCCCGGCTGCGTCAGTCGCGGCCGGATTCGTTGGGCTGCAACGGTTTTGGACAGCGGCATTCCCCATGCCCACGGCCTCGCCGCCTACCCGGGCAATCCAACCGACCCGGTCCGCGTCGGCCCACCAGCGGGTGAATTCGGCGAGGAACTGCGGGTCGGCACTCTCCACGCACCCGGTGCTCCACTGCGCACACATCCGCGCAAGGTCCGACAGGTCCGCCTCGCCCACCCGGGTCAGCGTCGCCGCAGTCACCGCCCGACCGTAGCCCGTGCCGCCCGACCGCCCGCAAAGGTAGGTTGTTTACCGTGGCCCTGACCGACGACGCGATCGAGCGCATCAAGACGATGATCGTGACCGGTGAGCTGCGCCCCGGCGACCGGCTGCCGCCCGAGCGGGAACTCGGCGAGGCGCTCGGCCTGTCCCGCAACTCCCTGCGGGAGGCAGTGAAGGCCCTGGAGGTCATGCGGGTCCTCGATGTCCGCCGCGGTGATGGGACCTATGTCTCCAGCCTGGAGCCAGACCTGCTGCTCGACGTCATCGGCTTCGTCGCCGACATCCAGCGCGACACCACGGTGCTGGAGCTGCTTGAGGTCCGCGCCATTCTGGAGCCCCAGGCGGCGGCCATGGCAGCGCTACGGATCACCGATGAGGACATCACCGAACTGCGGGCTCTGGTCGCGGCCGCCCGCGAGGCAATCACCATCGAAGACCTGGTCCGCAATGACATCGACTTCCACGCCCGGATCAACGCGGTTGCCGGCAACCAATATCTCGCCTCGGTCCTGCGCACCCTGTCCACGGGCACCCAGCGGGCCCGCATCTGGCGCGGGCTGACCGAGACCGGTGCGGGTCAGCGGACCATCAGCGAGCATGAGGCCATCGTCGATGCCCTGGCCGCCCGCAATCCCGAGTTGGCCCGCGCGCACGAGAGCATTCACGTCCACGGCGTGATCACCTGGCTGCGTTCGACCCTGGAGTCCACCCGCGGCTGATTGAGCCGCCACCACCACCAGTCCTGGGGGCTCGCGGGCCCCGGCACTAACGGCATACGCCGAACGGCCGGCATACCCAGTGTGGGTATGCCGGCCGTTCGTCTCAGCGGATCGAATCCGAGGTGACGTCCTTACTTGTAGAGGACGGCCTGGATCTTCTCGTCGTTGATATTGGTCTTGTCGTACCAGTAGTAACCGGTATCGACCTTGGGTTCCACGGTCTCCCCCTTGATCGCCTTCATCGCCTGGGCGACGACGCACTCGCCGATGCCGATCGGGTTCTGGGTGATCGCACCGGCCATCAGACCGGAGTTGATGGCGTCAATCTGGGCCTGGCCGGAGTCGAAGCCGACGACCTTGAGGCCGGTCTTGTTGAGCTCCTGCAGACCCTTGACGGTGCCGATCGCGCCGCCCTCGTTGGTGCCATAGACACCGCCGAGGTCGGAGTTGGCGGCAACCATCGCCTTGAGCAGGTCGGCGGACTTGGCCTGGTCGCCGTCACCGACGACGGGGGTGAGGACCTCGATGTCGGGGGCATTGGCCTTCATCCACTCGACGA
>CAKZIH010000202.1 GCA_936931335.1 uncultured Nostocoides sp.
TCCCGCAACGCCCGGCGCCGGGCGTTGCGGGAGGGCATCAACGAGCGGATCGCCGTCGTGGCCACCCACACCACCGAAACGCCACCAGCGACCGAGGCGCCGCCACCGGCGCCACGGCGGAAGTTGAAGGTTTACAGAGAGGACCTAAGGTGAGTCAGCGCTTCATCGTGACCAAAGAACACCGCCGCTTCACCGAGTTCGCCGACGCCGTGCGGCGCGGGCACACCATCGGCCTGTGCTTTGGCCCAGCCGGCGTGGGCAAGACGCTCTCCGCGCGCCGCTACGCCCGCTGGGACAAGGTCCACGACCTGCTGACCTACTGGGGACCGCGCTCCGACAGTGACGCGCAGGTCTACGCTGCGCTGGCCAAGAGCCGCACCGTGCTCTACACCCCCAGCGTGCTGACCACGCCACGAGCCTTGAAGGACGAACTCGACCAGGTCATCACCCGCACCAACATCTGCATCGAGCAGCACCTCGCGCCGGCCGGGCAGGTCACGCCAGAGACGCGCGGATGGCGCCACAGCAGGAACTACGTGGAGCTGGTCATCGTCGATGAGTCCGAACGCCTCCGCCCCACCGCAATGGAACTGCTGCGCGATCGCTACGACCGAGAAAACCTTGCCCTCATCCTGATCGGCATGCCCGGTCTGGAGAAGCAGTTCAGCCACTATCCCCAGTTCTACAGCCGCGTCGGCTTCGCCCACCAGTACCGGCCCCTGGGCAAGGAGGAACTGCTCTTCGTCCTGCAACGGCATTGGCGCGCCCTCGGTAAGATCCTCGACCCAGAGGACTTCACCGACGCCCAAGCCATCGCCGCCATCGCCCGGATCACCCGAGGTAACTTCCGGCTTCTGGAACGACTCTTCCCCCAGATCGAGCGCGTCCTGAAGATCAACGAGCTCGACACCATCACCAACGACGTCATCGAAGCCGCCGCCAGCACTCTCGTCATCGGCGTCAGTTGACCGGGGCCCGCCACATATCACCTACAGAACCCCGCCATTTAACGGCGCAAGCCACACTGCGACTCTGGCCGGTGACCGTATGACCCGCCCGGCGAGGTGTTCCGGTGACGGGGCCCTATACGAACGAGCGCGTTCAGACCGGCCCCACGATCCGCCACCATGCATCTACTGAGGCTGGTTCGGCATCCATTGCTCCGAGACCCTCCGTGAGCACAAGGGACGGCTGCTTTGCACGGTCGCCCCTGAACACGCCGTTTGCGCAATGTGCTCAGCAGGCGGACGCGCAATCTTCAGTGCATCTCGACATCTGATGTCGAGATGCGTCCTACGACCATCGGCTGTCGAGATGCAGCCAATCTTGCGCAGCGGGCAAGGGTATGTAACATAAACGCGACGTTATGACCGAGCCGCAAGGTGGCACTCTGCGTTATGGGCGCAGAGCGTAGGACCGGCCCCGGGCGCGGACCGTCTGAGCATGATCCACCGCGCGAAGCAATGATGTGGGCATGGAGTCCCTCTCTCTGGATCGGCCCGAGCACCTCGATGACGACTCTTGGAGAGCAGTCGAGGAAGCCCGTGGGCGCGTCCACTTCGCACGCCAGATGGGTGACCTGTCGGAAGTCGTGGGCAAGTCCAAGGAGCTCGTCGAGACCGTGGCTCGCGTGGTGATCCTCTCAACCGCGGGCACAGTGAACGAGAAGTTGGACTTTCAGCCGACCGTAACGGCGGCGCACAAAGCGCTGGAGCGCCAGCCCTGGGAAACAGTCCTGCGGATCAGCCCGAAGCACGCCAACAGCGCCGACAAGATCGAGTTCCGCCACATCTTCCCCAGAGACTTCCTCAAGAGGGAGAGGAAGAACCTGCAGGACGGCGACATCAACGACATCGCCAACTTCGCATTCATCGGCTCCACGACGAACAAGCAGATCAGCGACAAGACCCCAGCAAGCTATCGGGTCAACTACCCCGCGGCGAGACTCGAAGCCCAGCTCGTGCAGTTCGAGCAATGGGGAGACGGCGCGTCCGACTTCGAAGAGTTTCTGCGTCGACGCCGACAAGCTATCGCTCAGGAGCTGAATATATTCGTGGGTCTCGAGTCGAAGTCGATCTCCGACGACCAGCCCGCTACTCACCCTGAAGGAGCGCAATGGACGCCAAGCGTCTAGTGGGAGTCGCCCTGGAGAAGGCGCTCGTGGCACAAGCGCCTTTGGCGCGCAAGAACGTGGAACGCCTCCGACGTGTCCACCCGGAGGCGACACCATCCGCGTTGATCAAGAAGTTGGACGTCGCCTACCTGTCGGCCGTCACGGTCTCGGGCGGAACCGCCGGCGCTGCTGGCATGGTCCCAGGTGGGGGTATACCCACCGCCCTCGCCGACGTCATGGTCTTCACGGAGGCCACCGTCCTCTATGTCCTATCGCGAGCGGAGGTTCACGGCCTTCATCCCGAGGACATCGAACGGCGGAAACTCTTGGCCTACATGGTTCTTGTGGGGGACAGTGCCAACACCGCGCTTGGGAAAGCCATCCCACGGACTGGTGGGTACTGGGCCAAACGCATCGTGGACGGTATTCCAATGTCGGCAGTGAACGCGGCGAACAAGGTCCTCGGCCCCCGATTCATCACCAAGTACGGAGCGAA
>CAKZIH010000203.1 GCA_936931335.1 uncultured Nostocoides sp.
TCCGCTAGCAGACATAGGCGACGCAAGGTCTCGCGATTACGAGCGGCCAAGCCCGCCTGCCGCGCGGGCCTGGGGACCAGGCGGGCGGGGCCTTTGGCCGCGTCTTCGCGCATCGTGATCAGGCAGCCGCCGTCGGCGTGCGGCGTCACGGTGATCTCCACTGTCTGCTCGCCGACGGGCCGGGTGCGCGCCTGCAAGACCAAGCGACGGCCTGGGTCGACCTCGCGCACCTGTGTCTCGTCGTCCAACACCGCGGGCCATGTGCCGATCGAGTGGTGCAGCTTGCTACCCACTGCCGGCCAGTCCGGCTCGACCGCACGCATGCGGGAGGCGCCGACCACCCACGAGGGGAATGCCCAGCCGTCGGCGAGGACCGCCCATACCTGTTCCGGGGTGCTGGTGCAGACGCGCTGCACGCTCGCCGTCCCGGTCAGATTGGCCTGCTCGGCCGATCCCTGATTGAACGTGGTCATGGCTTCCCCCTCGCGATGGAGCATCCCGTCCACTCTAAAGCGGCAGCTCAGGGGTGGTCCGAGATAAGCGGGCGCCGGTTAGGCCACGGGAGAATCAGCTGCCGATGGCGGGCGCGATTCGACCGGTGACTTCGCCGAGGTCGATGACCGCACCATTCGGTCCGGGCGCGGTCGCGGCAATGGTGACGTCCATACCGTCCTCGAGGAAGGTTATGGTCGCCCCGTCGCCGAGTTCGATGGGTTCCTTGCCGCCCCAGGACAGTTCCAGCAGCGAGCCGAACTGCTCCCGCTCGGGTCCGGACACGGTCCCGGAGGCAAAGAAATCCCCGGGCCGCAGGGCCGCACCATTCACCGCCGTATGGACGAGCATCTGCGCCCCGGTGAAATACATGGTCCGAAACGGCGGGCGGGAGAGCGTCTGGCCGTCGATCTCGACGCGCAGTTCCAGATCCAGCCCCCAGGGCTGCGCATCCGAATCGTCGAGGTAGTCCGCCAGCGCCACCACGCGCTCCGGCGGGGCCACCCGGGCCTGCTCCAGCGCCGCCATCGGCACCACCCACGGGCTCACCGAGGTCGCGAACGACTTGCCGAGGAAGGGCCCGAGCGGCACATATTCAAAGGCCTGGATATCCCGCGCCGACCAGTCGTTGACGACCACCACACCGAAGAGGAAGTCCCCGGCCGCGCTCAGCGGCACCCGGCCGTCCGGGGCGGCGCCGCCCACGACATACCCGATCTCGGCCTCGATATCGAGGCGCTTGCTCGGCCCGAAGGTCGGTGCCTCGCCTGGCCCGGTGGGCAGCAGGCCTTGCGGGCGGACGATCTCGGTGCCGGAGACGACCACGGTCGAGGACCGGCCGTGGTAGCCGATCGGCAGGTGATGCCAGTTGGGCAGCAGCGCCGGCTGGCCGGGCCGGAAGATCGCCCCGACATTGCTGGCGTGCGTCTGTGAGGCATAGAAGTCGACATAGTCACCGACGGTGAACGGCATCCGCATGGTCACCTCGGCCACCGGGTGCACCAGCGCCTCGTCGATCTCGCTGTCCCCGCCGAGGAAGTCCTGCAGGAACCCGCGCGCGGCCGCCCAGACCTGCGGACCAGCAGCAAGCAGCGCATCGAGGTTGGGGGCGTCGAGCACCTCGCGCACCCGAGCCTCGGCGCCCCCGGCGACCGCGAGCCCGCCGACGTCCAGCACGTGTTCGCCCAGGCGCACCCCGAGGCGGGATTCGGCACCGCTCACCACATACGAGCCGTATGGCAGGTTCGCCAGCCCGAAACCATCGGCGGCGTAGTCGCTGCCCTTCATTGCGTTCCTCCATCGGGGGCATAGCCGGCGCTGCGGTCGGTCGCCGCTTCGCCATCGGGAGCGGTGGCGTCGGCTGCGGGCTCGGTGGACCGGGGCAAATCGCTAACGGCCGGACGGACGTTGCGGTCGCCGCCCAGCCACCGCCCGCCGGACCAGGTCGCCGCATACGCCCCGTCGTCGCAGGCCAGCGCGGCCTCGCCCAGGTCGAGCGGGCGGAAGGTGTCGACCATGACCGCGAGCTCGTCGAAATAATCCTTGCCCAGCGAGCCTTCGACGGCGCCGGGCTGCGGACCGTGGGAATGCCCGCCGGGGTGGATGGAGATCGATCCCTTGCCGATCCCGGACCCCTTGCGCGCCTCATAGTCGCCATCGACGTAGAACATGATCTCGTCGGAGTCGACATTGGAGTGGTAGTAGGGCACCGGTACCGACAGCGGGTGATAGTCGACCTTGCGCGGCACGAAATTGCAGATCACGAAGTTGTGCCCCTCGAAGACCTGGTGCACCGGCGGCGGCTGATGCACCTTGCCGGTGATCGGCATGAAGTCCGCGACATTGAAGACCCATGGATAGAGGCAGCCATCCCAGCCGTCGACATCGAAGGGATGGGTGGGGACGGTGTGGATCACCCCGGCGATCCCGCCCGGGCCGTTCCCCCGGTACTTGATGTAGACCTCGACGTCCGTGCCCTCGGCGAGCATCGGCTCGCTGGGCGCGCGCAGGTCGCGTTCGCAATAGGGCGAGTGCTCCAGCAGTTGCCCGTGCTTGGACAAATAGCCGCGGGCGGGACCGATGTGGCTATTCGCCTCGATGACATAGAGCTGCGCGTGCCCGGTCGTGGCGACCCACCGATGCGTGGTGGCGCGTGGGATCACCACATAGTCGCCGGGCCCCACGTTCAGAGCCCCGTATGTCGTTTCCACCACCGCCTCGCCGGCCTCGACGAAGACGCATTCGTCGCCGATCGCGTTGCGGTAGAGCGGTGAGGTCGCGCCGGCCCAGACGTAACTGATCCGGACATCACCATTGCCCAGCAGCAGCCGGCGCCCGGTCACCGCATCGGTTTGCGCGCCGCGATCCGCCGCGAACAGGTCGTGCAGCTTGAGATGGCGCGGCAGCAACGGGTCATTGGGGACCAGTCGCTGGTCGGGCAATTGCCAGGTGCGCGCCCCGACGATGGCCGACGGGATCTCGCGGTGATAGAGCAGAGAGGAGTCAGAGGAGAAACCCTCTTGGCCGACGAGCTCCTCATAGCGCAGGCTGCCGTCCGCGCCGCGGTGCAGGGTATGCCGAGTGCGAGGGATGTAGCCGACGCTGCGGTAATAGGGCATGGCCGTCCTTCCGGATCGAGAGCCGCTGCGATCAAGGTAGTTCATCTCCTAACTACCCGGCAAGCCTTGCGCCGTGGGGGTGAGCACACGCCATACCCTGGGCGGGTGAGCGAACCGGACCCGGCCGCGCGGCCGGCGGCGCCCGCGTCCTACTGGGAGTTCGTGGAAACCGCGCAGGCCCGGCTGTCCGAGCGCATGCCGCAGGCCGACCTGGACGCCAATCTCACTGTGCTCTCGCTCAATCGCGCCGCGCAGGCGGTGACCTACGACCTGGAGTCAACCCTGCTGCGGCCGCAGGGCTGGTCGGCGGCGAGCTACCGGCTGATGTTCGTGCTGTGGAACACCGACGAACTCGAGCCCAGCAATCTGGCGCGGCTGACCGGAATGACGCGCGCCGGGGTCTCCAATCTCACCAGCGCCCTGATCGAGCGCGGGCTTATCGCCCGGCGCCCGTCCGCGACCGACGGCCGGGGAGCGGTGCTCTCGATCACCGAGGCCGGCCGGGCGGCCATCACCGAGATCTTCCGCGCGCACAACGAGCGGGAGGCCGAATGGGCGGCGCTGCTCACCCCCCAGGAGCGAGCGACGCTGCAGGGATTGCTCGGCAAGCTCCTGCGCGAGAGTGGGCAGCTTGCGCCCCGCCGCCGGTATGAGCCCAAGCCGGGTTCCTAATCACGGTCGGGATGCGTGGACCCCAGCCTCGACCGCCGGTCCAAGGTCGGCCAGACTCGCCGGTAAGGAGTTGAGTCCCGGATAGTGGTGTAGCGCGGTCGCGGAGATCGTCCTGGTGATGGA
>CAKZIH010000204.1 GCA_936931335.1 uncultured Nostocoides sp.
CCGCGATCGCTAACTATCCGCCCGGCGTCGAGACCGGGCGGACCGTCAGCTGGCGGAATTCACTGCTTGCAGGGGCGCGCGGTCGGGGTGGCCCCGATCGTCGTCGTGGTCCGATCGGCGGCGCTCACCGTGAAGATCGCCGACAGGGTCGCCTGACGGCTATCGGGGAGCCCGTAGACGGTGACCGTCATGCAACCGGACTGTCCAGGTGCCAGCACCATGGAGGTCGGGGAACTGGTCGCCGGATGGCTGACGTCATTGACGCGCATGCGAGAAGGCCCGGTGATGGTCACCGGGACGGTGTCGTTATTTGTGAAGCATTTGGTGATGCGGTAATCCTTGGTGTTCTGCCCCGTCCCGGGGAGCTTGCAGCCCTGGGCCGGCGGGCCGGTCACGTCCGGTTCGTCGCCGGGCGAAGCGGCCGCGGGCCGCGCCGCGGCGACTGCCACCAGAGCCGGTGTCGCCCAAGCGGCACCCTTGGCCACGGAGCGTCGAGAAACGTCATTGTTGTCATTCATGGCGACCAGTCCTTGAGCATGCGGATAGTCGCCCACACCCCCGGTGTGGGCGGCCCAAGACTACGACCCGAAAAGGTCGTTGTCTTGGTTTTGGCGAAATTCAAGAAAGTTTTTTTGCGCACCTAAGCCACGACATCGCGCAAGGGCATTAAAGCAGTCAGGGCCCACGTGCTAGGTGATAGGTAGCGTGGATTGCGGCGCTGATCCGGCCGCGGTCGGACACTACCACACCCTTGCCGCGCGCCCAGGACCGCATCGCGTCCAGCTGGGCCTTGTCGATCCGGGCGGGCTCGCCGCGCCGGGCGACGGGCTGCGCACCGCCAGTGGCGTTGACCTCGCGGCGACGGCCCCGGCTGACATGCCGGGAGAGGACCCGCCGCAGTTCCTCGTGGTGGGCGTGGGTCAGATCCATCTCGTACTCGATCCCGTCCAGACCGAAGCTGACGACCCCGCCATCCCCCTCGCGGAACTCCTCATCGGTGAGGTCGTCGATAAGGATCGTCTGGCGGCGCTGGGCCACGGGTCTCCTCCATACGGGATCGGTGCCGATCGAGACTAACGCTTCCCGCTGGGGGCGCCCAGGGTCGACGCATCGAAGCGTTATAACCCATTCCCATGGGAATGGTAGATTTCGCGCCCGTGACTTCCGGCCCCGCGGCTGTGCCGCAGTTTTGTCCCCCTCCCGATGCGCTCGATGACCTCGAATTGCTCCGGGCCGGGGTTTTCGCCCCCGCCGACGCCATCGCGCCCGGTGGACCGGTCGCGCTGACCCTGCCGGCAGACGTGTCTCCCGCCGCCCGCGCCGCTGGTAGGGTGGAATTCGTCGATCCCGAAGGGGTTCCCTTCGCTCGGGTCGCGGTTCCGCCCACCGATTCGGCGCAGGATGGAGCGGGTGGGTCCAGCGACGGGCTGGCCCTGTCCGGGCGCCCCGACTGGATCGGCCGCCCCTCGCCGCGCACCTTCGAGCGCTATTACCTCAGCCCCCAGGAGCTCAGCGACGACCGGGAGACGGGCACCACCGTCGTGGTGGTGGACCGGGTGCTCAAGGGCGATGACCTGCTGGACATCGCGGCCGCCGCCGGCAAGGCGCCGCTGCTCTTCCTGGTGCTGGCCGGGCCCACGCATACGGCCCACTCCCCGGGCGTCGCGCTGATCCGCTCCGCGCTGTCGGCGGTCTCCCGCCTGCGCCGCGGCACCGTGGTCGGCGTCCCGCTCTCCCCCCGCGCGCCCCGCGCCAAGCGGGAGGCGGTGGTCACCGCATACGCGGCCGGTATGCCGGTGATCGCGCTCGAGGCGCAGCCGGACGCCGGCGCCCACCACGGACTGGTGCTCTTTTTCACCGGTCTGTCCGGGTCGGGGAAGTCGACAATCGCCCGTTCGGTGCGCGACGAGATCCTAGAGGGCGGGGAGCGCAGCGTCACCCTGCTGGACGGTGACCTGGTGCGCCGGCACCTGAGCGCTGGCCTGACCTTCTCCGCCCAGGATCGGGAGACGAATATCCGCCGGATCGGTTGGGTCGGCGCGGAGATCGCCCGACATGGCGGCATCGCGATCTGCTCCCCCATCGCCCCCTTCGCCTCGACCCGGGCCGCGGTGCGCCAGATGGTCACCGAGGCCGGTGGCGACTTCCTGCTCGTGCACGTAGCCACCCCGTTGGCCGAATGCGAGCGCCGCGACCGCAAGGGCCTCTATGCCAAGGCGCGGCGCGGGGAGATCCCCGAGTTCACCGGGATCTCCAGCCCGTATGAAGCACCCACCGACCCCGACCTCGCCGTGGACACCACGGGCATCACCATCGAAGCCGCCGTCGACCAGGTGCTCGCGCTGTTGCGCGAGCGCGGTCACCTCGCCAAGGAAGAGATCCTCGAATGGGCGATCTGATCACCGTCGATACCCCCGGCCTGCTGGCCGTCGCTTTCCTCGTCGGCATCGTCGTCGGCCTGACCGGGATGGGCGGTGGGGCCCTGATGACGCCGGCCCTGATCTTCCTCGGGATCCCACCGACCGCGGCCGTGGCCAATGACCTGGTGGCCGCCGCGGTCAACAAGAGCGTCGGTGCGGCCGTGCACTACAAGCACGGCTCGCCCAACCTCAAACTGGCCAAATGGCTGATCATCGGCTCGGTGCCGACCTCCTTCGCCGGTGCGTTCATCATCCAAGCGCTCGGTGAACCCGAGGATCAGCAGGCCTTCCTCAAGAAGGCGATCGGCGTCGCCCTGCTGCTCACCGCCTCGACGTTCACGCTGCGGATCTATCTGGAGATGCGCCGCGGCACGTACAACGACGACAACCGCCCCGACCCGGCCGTCCGTCCCATCCCGACCCTGATCGTGGGCATGATCGGCGGTCTGCTGGTTGGTCTGACCAGTGTCGGCTCGGGTTCGCTGATCATGATCAGCCTGCTGCTGCTCTATCCCACCCTGTCCGCACGCCGACTGGTGGGCACCGACCTGGTGCAGGCGATCCCGCTGGTGCTCTCGGCGGCGATCTCGCATGTCCTGGTCACCGGGATGGACTGGGCGATCCTGCTCCCGCTGATCATCGGCGGCAGCCCGGGCACCTTCCTCGGCGCCCGCCTCGCGGCGCACATCTCGCAGTCGATCCTGCGCCGCGGTATCGCGATCGTGCTGTGCCTGACCGGTCTCGGCCTGCTGAAGGTGCCGCCGGTATGGGTGGGCATCATCGGCGCCTCCCTGCTCATCCTCGGCCCGGTCGCCTGGGGTCTGATCAAGCACATGCACGGCCGCCGCGCCTTCATGCACCTCCCATTTGGCCGGCGCCAACCACAACCGGCGCCGCCCGGCTCGACCGCCGTGCCCGAGCGTGACACCGTTGAGCCCGTCCTAGGCAGCACCGAATGACCGAAATGGAGCACCACCCCGTGACCGACGACCGCAGTGACGCCCAACTGGCAGCCGACTTGGCCGCCGAGGCCGGGGCGCTCCTGGTCCGCATCCGCGCCGATTTCCCCCAGGACGGGGACCCGAAGGAGCTCAAGAGCGCCGGCGACCTCGGCTCGCACGACTACCTGATGCGGGCGTTGGCGGCGGCGCGTCCGAACGACGCAGTGCTCTCCGAGGAGGGCGCCGACGACCCGGTGCGGCTGACTTCCGAGCGGGTATGGATCGTGGACCCGCTGGATGGGACCCGGGAGTTCTCCGAGCGCCCCCGTGACGACTGGGCCGTGCACGTAGCGCTCTGGGAGCGCGGTGAGCTGACCGCCGGCGCGGTCGCCCTGCCGGCCCGCGGGCAGGTCTTCTCCACCGAGGCGCCGCCGGCCGTCCCGGCGCCCAGTGAGGGCAAACTGCGCCTCGCCGTGAGCCGGTCCCGCCCGCCGGTATGGCTGGACTCCCTGGTAGCTGCGCTCGATGCCGAGGTCGTCGGGATGGGGTCCGCCGGGGTGAAGGCGATGTCGGTGCTCGATGGGACCACGGATGCCTATGTGCACGCCGGTGGCCAGTACGAATGGGACTCGGCCGCCCCCGTGGTGGTCGCCCAGGCGGCGGGCCTGCACACCAGCCGCGTCGACGGCTCGCCGCTGGTCTACAACCAGCGCCACGTCCTGCTGCCCGACCTGGTGGTATGCCGTCCCGAGCTGGCCGACCAGGTACTCGCCGCGGTCGCCACCCTCGACCTGAGCTGATCCGCCCGCTCGGCCTTCGGGGTGACCCGGTAGCAGGTCAGGCCCGGCCCGGCTCTCAAGCTTCACCTGGCGGCTACCCCGCCCGCCCCGGCTACCCCGCCCAGCCTTGGGGCGCGCTTGGCCGGACCACCCCCACACTCCCCTAGCCATCTGGCGCACCCTCCGTCCATACCGGATCCGGGGCGTCGGGGCCGGCGCGAAGCGTGGCGAGCAGGATGTCGTAACTGCCAGGCGTGAGATCCCAGGTGACGCGCAGGCGGGGTTCGTCGACCGCCCCTGGTGGACCGGTCTGGATCCGGCCGGCCAGCCGGCGTCGATGGACCGTGGTGTGGTGCATTGTGCACAGCAAGGCGGCATTCTCGATGGTGGAGGGGCCGCCGTCGGCCCAGTGGATGAGGTGATGGGCGTCGGTCCAGTCTGCTGGGCGGGTGCAGCCGGGGAAGGTGCAGCCCACGTCCCGCACGATCACCGCCTGCACCTGCGCCGGTGAGAACAGCCGCCGCGTGCGACCGACAGCCACCGGGTTGCCGTGCTCGTCAACGACGACCGGGGTCACGCTGCCGTTACACGTCATCGCGCGTGCCGTCTCGATGGACAAGAAGCGACCCGCGTCGAGCGAACCGACCGTTCGGGCGGCTCCACACCCCATACGGGCTGCGGTGCCCGATCCAAAGGCCGAACCTCCCGCGGACCCCGGCGGCATACCGCTGGCTAGGTCGGCGGCGGTGACGACGAGCGTGGTGTGAGTCGAGCCGCGGCCGATCACCGATCGGTCGGCGGTCACGCCCCGGCGCAGGAGTTCCATCAGGGCATGCGCGCGACGCGTCGCCCAGGAACGGCCATCGGGCTCCCCATCGGCGGTGGCGAGTGGCGCGGACAGCGGGCCGAGCGCGGCCTCGAACTCGGCGACCGACTGCGGATCCAGCGTCAATCGATAGTCGGTGAGTTCGCCGCCGTCGCTGGTGCCGCGGGAGAGGGTAGCCCGCGCCCGCGCTCGGTCCTCCTGGTCGGCGAGTTGGTCGGGACCGCCATAGGTGGCGATCAGCCACGGCCGCAGCCTGCGGACCTGGGTGATATCCCCCGCGCACGCCAGGGCCGTGTACTGCTCCCAGCCTGCGGCCACGAAACCGGGCTGCACATCCGGGATCAGCCGCCGCATCTCGGTCATCGCCACCGCGGCCGCCGGCACCGAGGCGGACCCATCCAGCACCGCATCCCGGAAGCAATCCGGCAGCGCCGACCCGGCGATCGCGTCCGCGAGTTGCACGGTACGCGCGGCCGCGGCGCGCGTCGGGAAGTGCGTGGAGTATGCGGACACCCAATCCGCCGTGGCCAGCGGCACCGGTCCGGAGGCGGGTTCACCGCGGACGATCGCTTCGGCGACGACCGCGACCTCCGCCGCCTCCACCCGGCACGCCACCTCGCCGAGCACCCCGAGCAAATCCCGCAGTTGCTCCCCGCCGGCCTGCCAGAGCACTTCGCGGACCCGCCCGGCAGCATCCGCCGCCGCAGTCAGGGCATCAACGATCTCCCGGAAGGACATCGTGTCCTCGGGTCCAATCGTCGGTGCGAGAGCCATGGTCCATCATACGTCTGTTCGAGTGTTAATGGAACGCTTGTCCACACGCCCAGGATTACGCTGTGAGCGAACATCCACCCACCGCCGAGAACCCAACTGGATCCGCCGCGTGACCCGAGCCGGCTACGTCTGCCGGCCCGATCGACGAAGACTCAGCGGCGCAGCCAGCGCCGGACGCTCCCGCCCCCGGATTCGCTCCCGGCGGCGGGGTTCGGCGCCTGTTCGGGCGCGGGCGCGTTCGAGGGTTCGGCCGTAGATCCGTTCCCGAGCCCGTATGCCGGCGGCTCCACCTGCTCGTGGGCCGCCGGGGGCGCCAGCTCGGCCAGTTCCTCGGGGGCGAAATCACGCAGGCTGTCCGGTTCGGTCATGTGCACGCTGCCGTCGTGAGCGCCCGGGTATGCCGGCTCCCCCGCGTCGGCCGGGTCCTCAGCCTCCACGACACCGTCCGCCTCGGGCTCACCACCGATCTCGAAGCCACCATCCGTCTCCGGCTCGCCACCAGCCTCGACGACACCGTCCGCCTCCGGCTCGTTACCCATCTCGACGACACCGTCCGCCTCCGGCTCGCCACCGATCTCGACGCCGCCGTCCGCCTCCGGCTCGCCACCCACCTCGAAGCCACCGTCCGCCTCGGACTCACCGACAGGCTCGAATTCGCCACCAGGCTCAACCGCGCGGTCCGCCTCGAGCTCGCCACCGATGGCATCGGCCATGCCGACGCCATACGTCGGCTCAGGTTCGACACCAACAGCAGGCTCGACACGACCAGCAGACTCGACGCCAACAGCAGGCTCGGCAACCGACTCGTCCGCATCGGCATACCGGCGATCCGCCCCCAGCACCCCGGCCGCGACCGCACCAACAGCCGCGGCCCCGGGCCGGCGAACCTCCTCGGCGCCGCCGCTCTCGGCCCACCGCTGCACACTCGTGGACATCGACTCCAGGGGCGCCAGCTCACTGGAGTCCGAGCGCACCGCGTGCTGCTTCACCGGCGCGGCCGAGGACCCGCCGCGCTTGCGCTTGGAGCCCTTCTTGCCGGCCTTCTCGCCGCCATAGCCATAGCCGGCGTAGTAGCCGTAATAGCCATACCCCGAGCCCAGCCCGGAAGTCTGCACCTTGTTGAAGATCACCCCGAGGATGTGGCCGTTGACCTGCTCCAGGTGGCTCATCGCCGCATCCAACTGGGTGTCCAGGGTCTTGGCCGCGGTGATCACGATCAGCGCGCCATCGGCATTCGCGGTGAGCACGGCGGCATCGGTCACCGGCAGCAGCGGCGGCGCATCGATGATCACCATGTGCTCGCGCTTGAGGCTCTGCAGCAGTTGCCGCATCGAGTTCGAGCCCAAGAGCTCGGACGGGTTCGGCGGGATGGACCCGGCGCCGACCACCGCCAGGCGCGGGCTCATCGTCGGATACTGCGAGACATCGTCTAGCGTCGCGCGGCCGGTCAACAGGTCGGTCAGCCCGACCCCCTCGACCAGCCCAAAGGATTCGGCGACCACCGGCCGACGCAGGTCGCCATCGAGCAGGATCACCGAATGCCCGGCCTCGGACAGCGCCACCGCCAGGTTCGCCGAGATCGTCGACTTGCCGTCCCCGGGCAGCGGACTGGTCACTACGATCACCCGCGGCGGGTTGTCGATGTCCATGAACTGCAGGTTGGTCCGCACCTTGAAGAAGGACTCGGCCGCCTGCCCGCGCCCGCTCTCGCGCGGACCGGCCACCACGATCGGCACCCGCTCCCCCGCGCCGCGCGCGAGCGCCGGACTCGCCGGTATGGCGCCCGCCACCGTCGCCCCGAAGCGCTGCGTGACCGTGTCCACGTCCCGGATCCGGCGGTCCATCCGCGAGCGCACCACGCCATACCCGAGCCCGCCGAGCAAACCCAGGAAGGTCCCGAGCGCCAGATTGCGCACCGGGTTGGGTGAGACGGGCCGGGTCGGCAACGCCGCGGCCTCGACCGGGATGACCCGGATGTTCTTAGAGGCCTCGATCTCGTCCACCTGAGTGGCCAGCGCCTTGACCCAGGAGTCGGCGAGCATCTGCGCGCCACCCGGGGTGGAGGCCGTCGCCCGGATCTTCAAGGACACCGTGTCCACCGGCTGGGTGACCGTGACATGGGTGATCAGCGCATCGGGCGAGGTGTTGAGGTTCAGGTCGTCGATGACCCGCTGGGCCACGGCCCGGCCGGTGGCCACATCCACATAGGTGACCGCGCGCGACTTGGCCAGGGTGTCGCCGAGGGACTCCTCCGCCGGGGAGTCACTCCCCGACATACGGACCATGCCGGTGGCATTGGCGGCATACACCTGGGGGCTGAAGATCGTCACTAACCACGCCAGCAGCGCGCCGACGAGGGTGAAGATGAGGATCGCGAGCCAGTGCGTGCGGGCGATCTTGAGGTAGTCGCTGAGTTCCAATTCACCAGGTCCTGATGGCGAGCCGGGGCTCGGGTGGGGGCGGAGGTCCGCCGGAGTTTATCGGTTATCTCCCAATTGGCCATTTTTCCGCGGGATCGCATGGCCGCCGGTATGCTGCGACCGCCTCCGAGGGGCGCCCGCCCCCGATCGCCCGCTCACCAGCAAGGTTCAGATCCGTTGTCTCCCATGGTCAACACCGCGCGCCGCCGCCTCCTGTGGCCCGTCGTGGACCTCGGGGTGTGGATCGGTGCGGTGCTCGTGGCGATCCTGTTGCGCTTTGATTTCCAGTTCGATCAGATCAATCCGGCCGCCTGGCTATTCGTCGCGCTGGTGCTCGTGCTGCATTTAGCCGTCGGATTCACTGTCGGCCCGTATGCGATTGGTCACGTCAACGGGTCGCTCGAGGAGACCATCGATATCGGGCGCACGGTCGCCTCGGTCGTCCTGCCGAGCTTCGTCGTCAACTGGTTCACCAGTCCCCTGTGGGTGCCGCGCTCGGTGCCGCTGATCGCGGGCATGATCGCCATCCTGGCGATGTTCGGCATTCGGTTCGTGGTGCGGCTGCGCAACACCCGCGCATCCCTTGCGGACGACGTCCAGCAGCGGGTCATCGTCTTTGGCGCCGGCCGGGGCGGGCAGCACCTCATCCGCAGCCTGACGAGCGACCCCGGTTCCGCACTCACCCCGGTCGCCGTCCTCGATGACGACCCGCGCAAGCGACGGTGGCGCCCGGGTGGCATCCGCGTCATGGGCGGGCGCGCCGACTTGCTGCGGGTGGCGAAGGACACCGGCGCGGGGGTGCTCGCGGTGGCGATCCCCAGTGCCGACTCGGCCCTGCTGCGTGAGCTGCGC
>CAKZIH010000205.1 GCA_936931335.1 uncultured Nostocoides sp.
ACCCTGTGGTCCGGCCTCGGCCAGGTCGGGATGGCGGCCCACGCTGTCAGCCAGGCCGGCGACGAGCGCCTGGTCACCGAGGCAGCCGTGGTCCTCGAGCGCACCAAGAAGGAGCTCTACCGGCTGCTCGCCGACGGTCCGGCCGCCGGCCAGTCCGACCAGGCGGGTCCGCAGGACGCTCCCTCCGACGCGCAGGACTGAGCCTGCGCGGGTGGCAACTCGCCATACCGTGGTACTTCGGTGTTCCCCTGGGCACACCGAATTGCCACGGTATGGCGTTTGCTCGCCTCAGCGCCTTCGGTTGCGCGGGTGCGCCCGCGCCTGGCGCTCATTGCCGCGGCGGTAGTTGCCGGTCAGCCGCGCCATCAACTCCTGGGCATCGCCGGTCTCTACCTGGGCCAAGAATTCCGCCGCCCGCTGACCGCGCAGGGTGGTAGCCACCTTGCCGTGGTGGCTGATCACGATGTCCTCGCCCCGCTGGGCGTAGCTGAATCCGGTGGGCGCGGGCATACCGGAACGATCTCAGCGCCCGGAGGCCCCCGTCCAGCGATTACTGCCGGTCGCGACCCGGCGCGGAGTTCTGGGCCGAGTCCGTGGCGGGGCCTTTGGTGAGGTCCTGCGCCCGCTCGTTATTGCGTCGAGCCGCGCGGGTGCCGAGCACGCTGAGCCCGTCCACCACCTTCTTGGCCACCCCGCTCAGGCGCTGCGCGGCCTGCCGGCCGGGAATCGTCGGCGCGTCGCCCTCGGGGGCATCGGGCAGGGCCCGATTCGCCAGACCCAGGACTCGCGTCGTCAGCCCCGGGGCCAGGCCACGGGCGCGAATGCCGATCCACGCCAACGGAGTCGAGGTCACCATCGGCCGGCCGTCCAGGACGGCGTCGACGAATCGGGCGGCGGCGCGGTCGGCGTCGATGCTCACCAGGGGCAGCGAGCCGCCGGGGGCGAACCAGGCATACTCCTGCTCCGGCTTGCCGGTGAAGAGCGCGTGCTCATGGCCCCCGGTGCGCATCAATCCGGGCGCGATGGTGGTCGCGGTGACGCCGGTGCCCGCCAACTCCGCAGCCAGCCCGTCGGAGAAACCCACCGCCCCGAATTTTGCCGTGCTGTAGGGCAGCAGATGCGGCGCGGCGACCATCCCACCGAGCGAGGCGACCGTGCCGATGTGGCCGGCGCGCCGGGCTCGCATACCGGGCAGGACGGCCATGGCGACGTGGATCGGTCCCCAGGTCATCGTGTCGATCGCGTCCTCGAAGTGCGAATACTGCATGGACTCCGCCGGTCCCGCCTGGATGATCCCGGCGACGGTGATCGCCGTCTCGATCGGGCCCAGGTCGCGCTCGATCTTTTCGACCATGGCATGCACCGCCGCCCGGTCGCGCACATCGCATACCCGGGTCTGGACGTCCGTGTCGTCCCGCGCGGCGGAATCCCCCGGGCGCCCAGCCCGCAACAGTTCCGCGGCCTGCGCCAGTTCGTCCGCATCGCGTGCGGCGATAATCACCCGCCGGTCTCGATCCAGCAAGGCCCGGGCCATCAGCAGTCCGAGTCCGCGGGAAGCCCCGACGACGAGGGCGATTGGGGAAGTGCTCATTTATCCAGGTTAGGCGCGCTACCAGAACAAATGCCCCGGGCACCCCGCCCAATGCTGGCGGTGAGCGACATACCGTGGACGTATGCGAGCACTCACCTGGCACGGCATCGAAGACGTCCGCGTCGAGGAGGTCCCCGATCCCACGATCGAGGAGCCGACCGACGCGATCATCCGCGTCACCTCCACCGCCATCTGCGGATCCGACCTGCACCTCTACAAAGTCCTGGCCCCCTATCTGACCCCCGGCGACATCCTCGGGCACGAATTCCTCGGCGTCGTCGAGGAGGTCGGCTCCGGCGTTGGCAACCTCGCCGTCGGCGACCGGGTCGTCGTCCCCTTCGGCATTGCCTGCGGGCACTGCTTCATGTGCGATCGCGGGCTCTTCGCCCAGTGCGAGACCACCCAGAACGTCGAGATGGATAAGGGCGCGAGTCTGTTCGGTTACACCAAGATGTATGGCCAGGTCCCCGGCGGTCAGGCGGAGCGAGTCCGCGTCCCGCACGCCGACTTCGGCCCGGTGAAGCTGCCCGACACCCTGTCCGACGAGCGCTTCCTCTATCTGTCCGACATCCTGCCGACCGCCTGGCAGGGCGTGCAGTGGGCGAATGTGCCGGAGGGCGGGTCGCTCGCCGTCTTGGGCCTCGGCCCGGTGGGCCAGCTTGCCGTCCGCTCCGCCAAGCACCTGGGTATCGAGCGAGTCTTTGCCGTTGATCTGGTCCCGGAGCGCTTGGCGCTGGCGCAGCAGTGGGGCGCGGAGGTCATCGACACCTCCGCGGTCAAGAACGCCGCCGCCACCCTCAAGGAGATGACCGACGGACGCGGCCCGGACTCCGTCCTCGACGCGGTCGGTATGGAAGCGCACGGCAACCCGGTCTCCGAGCAGGTCATCGGCCTCGCCTCGCGCCTGCCCAAGCCCGTGGCCAAAGCCGCCATCGAACGGGTCGGCATCGACCGGCTGTCGGCCCTGCATACGGCCATCGAGGCGGTCCGCCGGGGCGGCACGGTGTCGATCAGCGGGGTTTATGGCGGCAGCGCCGATCCGATGCCGATGATGACCATGTTTGACAAGGGCCTGACGGTGCGGATGGGCCAGTGTCATGTGCGGCAGTGGACCGATGAGCTGTTCGAGCTGCTCAACCAGGCCGACGATGTGCTCGGGCTGGAAAACCTGGCCACCCACCGCGTGCCCCTGGAGCAGGCCCCCGAGATGTATCGAATCTTCCAGGAGAAGCAGGACGGCTGCCTCAAAGTCGTCCTGACGCCCTGATCGCACCAACTCCCAGCGACGGGGCCGTCGGTCCTTGCCGATACCGTCGTTTACCTCCCACGTCCGGTCTCTTGGCCGGCGCCCGCCAAAGGATGGTTCCGGTATGTCAGAGAATCAGTCGCCCACAACCGACTCGCAGCACCGCACCGGCGGCGGGGGTGAATACCACCAACTCCCGCAGGACGGGCAGGTCATGACGACCGCCCAGGGCATCCCGATGTCCGACGACCAGAACAGCCTGCGCGTCGGCCCGCGCGGCGCCGCGCTGATGGAGGACTTTGCCTTCCGCGAGAAGCTCTTCCACTTCGACCACGAGCGCATCCCGGAGCGCGTGGTTCATGCGCGCGGCGTCGGCGCCAAGGGCTACCTGGAGTGCCTAGAGGCGATCCCGGAGCTGACCATGGCCGCGCCCTTCCAGGAGAAGGGCGCCAAGACCGAGGCCTTCGTCCGGTTCTCCACCGTCGCCGGCAACCTGGGCTCGGCTGACCTGGCCCGCGATGTGCGGGGCTTCGCCGTCAAGATGTATACGCCGCAGGGGAATTGGGACCTAGTCGGCAACAACATTCCGGTCTTCTTCATCCAGGACCCGATCAAGTTCCCCGACCTCGTGCACTCGGTCAAGGAGGAGCAGGACCGCGGCTGGCCGCAGGCAGCGTCCGCGCACGACACCTTCTGGGACTTCATCTCGCTGATGCCCGAGGCCACCCACATGGTCATGTGGACCATGTCGGACCGCGCCATCCCGCGCTCGCTGCGGATGATGGAGGGCTTCGGTGTGCACACCTATCGCTTCGTCAACGCCGAAGGCAAGGTCAGCTTCGTCAAGTTCCACTGGAAGCCCGCGCAGGGTATACAGTCCGTCGAGTGGCCGGAGGCCGTCGCCATCAATGGCGCCGACCCGGATTTCCACCGCCGCGACCTGTGGACCGCGATCAACTCCGGTGACTACCCGCAGTGGGATCTGGGCGTGCAGGTCTTCGACGAGGACTTCGCCGACTCCTTCGACTTCGACATCTTGGACTCGACCAAGATCATCCCCGAAGAGGTCCTGCCGGTGCGGGTCATCGCCCGCCTCACCCTGGATCAGAACGTCGACAATGTCTTCGCCGAGACCGAGCAGGTCGCCTTCTGCACCCAGAACATCATCCCGGGCATCGACTTCAGCGATGACCCGCTGCTGCAGGGTCGTAATTTCTCCTACCTGGACACCCAGCTCAAGCGCCTCGGCGGGCCGAACTTCACCCAAATCCCGGTGAACGCGCCCCGCTGCCCGGTGCTGAACTTCCAGCGCGATGGGCACATGCAGATGTCTCGTCAGCCCGGCCGCGCGAACTACGAGCCCAACTCCTTCGCCGGTGCCGACCGGGGGCCCCGGGCCGACCAGGACGGCGGTTTCCAGAGCGTCCCGCGCCCGCTCGCCGGCGAAGCGCGGCGGTTACGGGCGGAGTCCTTCGCCGACCACTACAGCCAGGCGAACCAGTTCTGGCGCAGCCAGACCCCAGTGGAGCAGGAGCACATCGTCGGCGGTTTCGCCTTCGAGCTCGGCAAGTGTGAGATCCCGCAGATCCGTACCCGGATGCTCGCCAACCTGGCCAATGTCGACACGGACTTGGTGACCCGGGTCGCCGACAAGCTCGGTATGGAGGTGCCGGAGGCCTCGCCGTCCGCGGTCAGCCCCCGCCACGACCTGCCCGAGTCGCCGGCGCTGTCCATCCTCGCCAACCAGCTCACGACCTTCAAGGGCCGCAAGCTGGGGATCCTGGTCACTGATGGCACCGACGGCGCCCTGGTCGACGCGCTGGAAAAGGCCGCGAGGCAGGCCGGCGCGATGGTCGAGCTGATCGGTCCCAAGGTCGGCGGGGTGACCATCGACGGCAGCAAGCGTGAGCTGCAGCATGCGCTCGCGGGCGCCCCCTCGGTGCTCTTCGACGCGGTCGCGGTCGTCCCCGGCAGGGAGGGGGCGTCCGAGCTCGCCGGCAGCGCGGCAGCCCGGGATTTCGTCGCCGACGCCTTCGCCCATCACAAGTTCATTGGTCACACCGAGGACGCGGCGGCCCTGTTCACGGCGGCCGGTGTCGAGCCGGCAGCCGACGAAGCGGTGGTCGCCCTGACCGCAGACAAGGCGGCGGCCTTCCTGGAGTCCTGCGCGAAGCTGCGCTACTGGGAGCGTGACGTCCGTCCCTGAGCGGGACCCGACATACGGGCGCTAATGGGCTGACCACGGGCGGGAGAGAAGACGGATGACTGAGGTGCACCTGCGCGGCGAGTTCGCGAGCCTCTTCCCGGAACTCTCCCGCCCGTGGACCCCGACCCTGCCGCCGGCGGCGCAGGAGCCCGCATACGTTGCGGTTAACCACGACCTGGGTGCCGAACTCGGGCTCGATGCGGACTGGCTCACCGGGTCGGAGGGGCTCTCCGTGCTCGGCGCGCGGTGGGTGCTGCCCGGCAGCACCCCGGTGGCGCAGGCGTATGCCGGGCACCAGTTCGGCGGCTACTCACCTGTGCTCGGGGACGGTCGAGCCGTGCTGCTGGGCGAACTGACGGACCACGCCGGGCGGACGGTCGACCTGGGGCTCAAGGGCTCCGGGCCGACGCCCTTCGCTCGGCGCGGGGACGGCCGCGCGGTGATCGGGCCGGTGTTGCGCGAATACCTTTTCGGCGAATCCATGCACGCCCTCGGTGTGCCCACCACCCGGGTGCTCGCCGCGGTGACCACCGGGGACCGGGTATGGCGTGACGGCCGGATGCCGCCGGGTGCAGTGCTGGCCCGGGTCGCCGCCTCGCATTTGCGGGTGGGGACCTTCGAGTTGGCTCGCCAGGGCGCACCCGAGGACCGTGCCAGTGAACTCGTGCCCCGGCTGGTCGAGCACGCCCTGGCCCGGCACTATCCGCAGCACCGCGACGCGGATAACCCGGCGCTTGCGCTCCTGAGCGCGGTGATCGCCGCGCAGGCCGAGACCATCGCCCGCTGGATGGCCCTCGGCTTCGTGCACGGGGTGATGAATACGGATAATATGGCGCTCTCCGGGCAGACCATCGACTACGGCCCGTGCGCTTGGCTCGAGGCGTTCGATCCCGAGGTCGTGTTCAGCTCCATCGACACCGGCGGGCGCTACCGCTTCCGCAACCAGCCGGCCATCGGGGTCTGGAATTTGAGCCGGTTTGCGGAGACCCTGCTGCCGCAGCTCGATGAGACCCCGGATGTCGCGGTGGGCATCGCCACCTCGGCATTAGAGGCCTATGCCCCTGCGCACCAAGACTTTTGGCTGGATCTGATGCGCGCCAAGCTCGGCCTGCCCGGCCCCGCGGAAGCCGATGCCGAACTCATCGGCGAGCTATTGGATCTGCTGCGCCACGGGCGGATCGAGTACACCGGATTCTGGCGGGAACTCGCCCGGGAGCTGCGCGCCACGGCGGCGGGTGGCACCCCCGATCCCGAGTCCTTCGCCGCCCGGCATCCGCAGTGGTGGAAGCGCTGGCTGGGGCGGCTCGGCGGTGGCGACCGCCGGGCGACCGCGGCGGCGATGGATGCGGTGAACCCGGCATACGTCCCCCGCAACCACCTGGTCGAGGAGGCGGTCACCGCCGGTGAACAGGGCGACTTCACCCCATTCACCGACCTGCTCGCCGCGCTCACCGACCCCTTCGTCGAGCGTCCGGAGCATGCCCGGTATGCCGCCCCCGCCCCCGAAGGCTTCACCGCCGGACACGTCACCTACTGCGGCACCTAGTCGTCGGTGAGTGGTTGACCGGCCACATGCCGGGCGGCGAGGGTGGCGGCCCGCACGCCGGCCTCGACCAGTCCGGCACCGCCGATCAAGGCGGCAAGGAAACCGGCGGTCGCGGTGTCCCCGGCCCCGGTTGTCCCACTGATCTGGGTCACCTCGGCGGCCGGTATGTGGTGACTCTCGCCCGCGGCGGCGGCCAACTGCGGCAGCACCGGCAGACCCGCCAGGCGGTCGGCATCCCCGGTGGCCGCCACGTGTAAGCCCGCGGTCCCGCCGGTGACCATGATCACGGCGATCCCGTTGTCGAGCATCCGCTGCGCCGCCTCGGCCAGCCCGTCGGGGTCGGCGCGCACCGTCCAGCCCAGCGCCGAGCGCAGGTCGTCCACGCTCGGGGTGAGGATGTCGATGGCCGGGCCGGTGGTGGCGAAAAACGCCTCCCAGCGCTCCGGGTGGTCGCGATCCCCGGCGTCGAGGACCGCAAGATCCACGGACGTGAGGATGCCGCGCTCGTGCGCCCGGTCGCACAGCTCGCGCAGGGGTCGGCCGTCATCCGCGAGCAACGCCGGCAGCAGGTTGGGGTAGCCGAGGTGCAGCACGTCGATGCCGTCGAGGTCGAGGTCCGCGCCGTTGAAGAGTTCGTTGCTCCCGGCGTGATGCCAGAACGTCCGGTCCGCGCCCGGCGGCTGGAGGACCAGGGAGTATGACGTGGGGGCGGCGACCCGCGACATACGTGAGTCGTCCAAGCCGCGCTGCGCCAACAACTCTCGCTGCAACCCGGCCAGGGCGTCGTCGCCGACGGCCGCGGCGAGCGCGATGTCAACGCCGAGGGCACGCAAGGCGGCGCCGGTGGTACTGACCGCGCCACCCAGGCGTACGGGCATGGGTCCAACGCGATAGAGCTCGCCCGGTTCATGGCCGGGGATGTCGTCCAGGGCTGGGAAGAAGTCGAGGCACAGATGCCCCGCAACCAGTACCCGCACCACTGCCTCCCTTGGCCCGAACGTCGGAAGGGGCAACCATAGCCAGGGTGTTGAATGGCCCGTATGACGAGTCCCGATGTCGGCCTGCAGCGGCGCCTTTCCCGGATCTGTGATCGCGACGGCTTGATCCGCACCGCGGCCATAGACCACCCGGAGAACTACGACTTGCTCTTCGATGAGGACCTGAGCCAGGTCGACTTCGCCGAGGTGGTGGACTCCAAGCTCGAGCTCATCGCCGCGATGTCGCAGCATGCGTCGTCGCTGCTGCTGGACCCGCGGGCGGCGTTCGGGCAGGCTGTGATGACTGGTGCGGCGCCGGGAGATGTGGGGATCCTCAGCGGGTTGGAGGAGCTCTATCACGTGCCGGGGACCACGGACTTCGAGCCACGGCTGGGGCTGCGGCCGGGCTGGGACCCGGAAAAGCTGGTCAGCCTTGGCGTGGACGCCGCCAAACTCGTCGTCTTCCACCGGCATGTGGATGAGGCGGCGCTGGCGGACAAGGTTGCGCTGGTCGAGGAGGTCGCGGCCCGGTGCCACGCGTTGCATCTGCCGCTGGTGGTCGAACCGCTGTGGTACCCGGTGGCGGGCGAGGATGTCGCCGACCCGGCGATCCGCGCCCAGCGCACCGCGAGCGTTCTTTCGACGGCGGCGACTTTCAAGGGTGCCGGCGCGGACATCGTGAAGGTGGAGTTCCCGGTCAACCTGGCCACGAATGCGGACGATGCCGACGCGGCCTGCGCCAAATTGGCCGAGGCGTGTGGCGGCACGTGGGTGCTGCTCTCGGCGGGGGTCACCTTCGACGGTTTCCTCGAGCAGATGAAGGTTGCGGTGCGCCACGGCTGCAGCGGCTTCATGGCCGGCCGGGCGATCTGGGGTGACGGGGTGGGCCGCTTCGACGCCGAGCGCCGCGCCGCCGGGGTGCGCACCGCCTGCGAGCGGCTCGACAAGCTGGCGGAGGTGCTGCATACGAACCCCCACCCGGCGCTGACCAAGGTGCCCGTGCCGGAGGCCGCGCAGGTCATCGGGCCGGATTGGTACCGGACGGCATGAGCCCGGATGGCCTGGACTCGGGTCGTCCGAGTCTGGACGGACGGGATGGCAACCGCCGGACCCGCGTGGTTGCCGGGGTGACCGTCGCGGTGATGGTGCTGCTCCTGGGCGGTGGTTATCTGCTGCTCTCGGCCGCCAATCCGACCGCCGACGAATGGCAGTGCGCCCAGGGTGAGGCGCCGGCCACCACCAGCGGCAACACCCGCGCCTGCTTCCCGGAGGGTTCGACCCTGCCCGAAGGGTTCACCTGGGACCCCTTCGGCAACCGTCCGTTGCCGAGCAGTTGCGACAAGGACGGCTGGGTCTTGGTGGACGGGCCCGAGGGCGTCCGCGACTGCGTTCGCGAGGACCAGCCCTTGCCGAGCGGTTGGTCTCGCATCGACTGAGATGGCGGGATCGGCCGCCATCGGCGACCAGGGACGCGTCATGCCGCCGCCACGTT
>CAKZIH010000206.1 GCA_936931335.1 uncultured Nostocoides sp.
CCCGCCGGTGCCGGCCGGTGGTCGGGACGAGTTCGAGCAGCTGCTCGGCGAGGCGGACGGCGTGCGGGTGGGTGCCGGAGAGAAGGGAGGCGCCGGGGGGTGCGGCCATGGCGGCAGTGACGGCCTCGACGATGCGGGGGTGCCCGTGACCGAGGCCGGAGGCGGTCCAGCTGGCGCTGAGGTCGAGCACCTGCCGTCCGCTCGGGGTGGTCAGGTATGTCCCGTGTCCGGTGGCGGCGACCTGGGGGAAGAAGCGGAGCTTCTCGACGCCGGCGATGGTGCGGGTGTCGCGGTCGTACCAGTCGGTGTCGGGGGTGGCTGTCGCGGTGGGGTCAGCGGTCATGTCAGGCCCAGGTGGATGATCTCGGCTCCGGCGAGGTAGGCGGCGACCAGGGCGCTGGCGACGTCGAGGATGGCGTCGTCGTCGGGCAGGAACCGCGGATGGTGCAGTTCGGGGGCCTCGTCATGGCCTGCGACGGTGACGCCCACGAACGACATGACAGCAGGGACCACCTCGCCGAAGAAGGAGAAGTCGTCGGCGCCCAGGGACCGCATCGGTTCGGTGACGTCGATCCCGCTGCGCACCAGCCAGTCGTCCATCCGCTCCACCAGGGCGGGGTGGTTGTACAGGACGGGCTCGCCCGCGGTGATCGTCACCGTCGAAGTCAGGCCGAAGGCCTCGGCCTGGCTGGAGGCCAGGCGTCGCACCTGGTCCTGGACGTCGCTGCGGTCCTGGGCGTCGGTGGTGCGCATGGTGGCGAGGATGCGGGCCTGGTCGGGCAGGACGTTGGCGCTGGGCTGGCCGGACTGGACGTGGCCGACCGAGACGGTGGCCGGGCGCATCGGCGAGACGGTGCGACGGACGAGCTCGGGCAGGGCCAGGACGATGTGGGCGGCGGCGGCGATCGGGTCGGCCGCGCGGTGTGGGTAGGCGCCGTGTCCGCCGCGGCCGGTGACGAGGATCTCGACCTCGTCGGCGGCGGCGTTGACCACGCCAGCCCCGGTGGCGACCGTGCCGGCGGGCACGGTGGGGTGCACATGGGCTCCGGCAGCGGCGGCGACGCCGTACCGGGTCAGCGCACCGGACTGGACGGCGTCGAGGGCGCCGGAGGGGTAGGTCTCCTCCCGCGGTTGCAGCAGCACGACCAGCCCCACCGGCAGTGACAAGGTCCTGCAGGCCCGGACGACGGCGACCAGGGCGGCCTGGTGGACGTCGTGCCCGCAGGCGTGCATGGCGCCGTTGGTGGCGGCGTAGGGTGCCCCGGTGGCCTCGGTCACCGGTAGCGCGTCGAGCTCGGCGCGCAGGAGCACCGAGGGTCCCTCGGATGGTCCGATGCGTCCGATGCGTCCGGTTTCGGCGAGGCGTTCCATCGGGATGCCCAGGGCGTGCTCGATCGTGGCGGCGGTGTCCTCTTCGTCGCCGGAGAGGCGGGGCTGGGCGTGCAGTCGGTGCCGCAGGGCGATGGCGTCGGGCAGGTCGGCCTGGAGCGCTGACAGCCAGTCGCGGCGCAGGTCCTCGAGGGTGTCGATGGCGTGTTGCACGGTGGTCACGGACGTGTTCCGAAGGTGGTGGTCGCCGTCTGGTCCAGCCGGTAGACGCGGCGGGCGTTGCCTGTGGCGATCATCGTCGCGATCCGCTGCTGCTCGTGCGGCGGCCAGTCGGCGCCCGCCCACGTGTCCAGGGCCCGGGCCAGTCCGCGTCGGAAGAGCAGGGCCCCGAGGTGGAACAGCTCGGCGGCGCCGAAGGCGTCCGAGGAGAACAGGGCTTTGCCGAACGGGGTCAGCTCGAGGGACTCGGCGATGACCTGGGCCGACTGGGCGCCGGTGTAGGTGACGGCCAGCCCGACGTCGCAGTAGACGTGGTCGAAGACATGGGCCAGGTAGCCGGCCTCGCGATGGAAGGGGTAGCAATGCAGCAGCATGAAGGAGGCGCCGCTGCCGCGGGCGAGGCGGAGCAGGTCGGTCAGCAGCAGCGGGTTGCAGCGGTGCAGGTCGACGTCGGGGTCGCCGTAGCCGACGTGCAGCTGGATAGGGACGGCTCGCTCGATCGCCGCCCACCATCCGTGCCGGACCAGGACCGGGTCGCTGAGCCGCAGCGGGGTCCCGTTCGGCGTGGAGTGCCTCCACTGCTGGACCGCGTCGGCGACCTCGTCCGGCGAGGGCCGGGAGGGGTCGATGTCGAAGCCGCATCGGTAGGCGGCGATGCTCTTGACCCCGACCGCGGCGCTGAGGTGGCTGTCGAGCCGGTCGGCGAAGGCGACAACGAAGTCGGCGGGGTCTCCCTCGCCGGCGACCTGCTCGGCGATGCGCTCGAGGCGGACGACCTCGCCGTAGCCTGCGGCTGCGGTGTCCCCCATTTGCTGGGGGGTGAGGATCTCGTCGCTCTTGTGGCCGGTCTCGACGAGGTAGTCGCTGATGCCGCTGGCACGGAGCAGCCGGGCGTTGACCTCGGCCGGGCCGAGCTCGGCGCGTCGAGCCAGGTAGTCGTCGGGGTCGGCGAAGACGGGAAGGTCCAGGATGGGGGCGCAGTGCCGGCGGATGGCGAACCCGAGCTGGGTGTCGAAGAACGTCGTGCCGGGCGGGGCGGCCCGGTCGGACTCGGTGATCAGGTCCTCGAAGGTCGCTCGGTCCACCGTGGTGCCGTTGACGCCGTGACAGTGGTGGTCCACCAGGGGCAGGTTGGTGAGCCAGTCCGCCATCGGGTCAGTAGGCACGGCCGTACCAGGCGCACTGCTCGGCCTCGCTCATCCGGCTGACCTCCGCCAGCTCGGTGCGCTTGATCCGCAGGTAGGTCGTCACCAGGTCCGGGGCGAACCAGCCGCGCACCACCGGGTCGTTCTCGAACAGGTCGAGCGCCTGGCCCAGGTGATGGGGCAGATCCCCGACGACGCTGCCCGCGTCGGAAGGGTCGACCTCGCCGACCTGGACCTCGGCCGGGTCCATCGCGGTGCGCAGCCCGTCCATGCCGGCTTGCAGCAGTGCCCCGAGGAGAAGCCACGGGTTGGCGCCGATGTCGGCGCCGCGGAACTCCAGGTGCAGCTGCGGTGCCGGGTCCTTGCCGCCGATCTCCACGGTGGGGCAGAGTCGGAGCAGGGCCTCGCGGTTGTGCAGTCCGAGGAACACCCCGGCCGAGGACCACTGGTGGGGCCGCAGCCTGAGGTAGGAGATGCTCAGCGGGGCGAAGATCGCCGCCAGCGCACCGGCGTGACGCAGGATGCCGGCAGCGAACCGGCCTCCGAGCTCGGAGAGCCGGCCGGGACGCTGCGGGTCGAACATCGCGTTGCGGCCCTGGTCGTCGGCCAGGCCGAAGTGCACGTGGACACCGTTGCCGGATTGCCCGGGCGAGGCCATCGGGCTGAACGTGGTGCGGTGCCCGGCGGCGGAGAAGACGTCCCGGACGATGTCGCGCACCAGGACGGCCCGGTCGGCTGCGGCGACCGCGTCAGCGCGGCTCACGGTGATCTCGTACTGGTGCCGGCCGTACTCGGCCAGCCAGCTCTCCGGCTCCAGGCCGCTGGCCTGCATGGCGCTGACCAGCAGTGAGCCGATCGGCTCGACGGCACGGAAGTTGCGCCAGGAGAAGGGATGGTGCTCGTCCTCGACGTCGAGGGCCATGAACTCGTGCTCGAACGCCGACTCCATCGTCAGCCCGAACTCCTCGCGCAGTGTCCTCACGGACTCGCGCAAGAAGGTCCGAGGGCAGCAGGCCCACGGCTGGCCGTCGGTGGTGACGATGTCGGCCAGGACCATCGCGGTGTCCGGGCGGCCCGGGACACCGGAGATGACCCGCTCGGTGCTCGGGTCCGGGGCCAGGCGCAGGTCGCCGGTGGAGCCGAACGGGATCTGGTCCACGATCTGGCCGCTGGCGCCGATGCCGAGGTTGGCGGGCACCCAGCCGGTGGACCCGCCCGCTTTGAGGTCCTCGGTCAGGACCGCGCGGCCCTTGGTGATCGCGCACAGGTCACTGGTGGCGACAAACGTCACGGGGCTCTTCTCGAGGCTCATCCGAGGTCCTCCACGGTCAGGCGCGCGCCGATGCGTTCGGCCAGGCGCGGGGCGGCGAGGATGACGGCGAGCCCGGCCAGGCACCAGGCGCCCGCCATCCACGGGAAGTAGCTGTACGGGGCCTCCTGGCCCGCGACTTGTACGATGTAGACGTACGCGAGGAAAACCAGACCGAGGACCGGGAAGACAGCCTCCCAGGACCGGATCGGGGAACCTGGCCGGAAGGTGTGCCGGATCACCCCGACCGAGGCCATCCCGTAGGCGACCACCATGCACAAGGTGGCGATCGTGGCATACCAGTAGTAGACCTCGATCGGCCCTCCGCCCAGGGCCGCGAGCAGCATGGCCAGCGCCACGGTCAGGCCGATCACGGTCACCGTGGCCACCACGGGAGCGCCCGTCTTGGCGCTGGTGCTCGCTAGCGGCGCCGGCCCGAAACCGTCACGGGCCAGCGCGAACACCAGCCGCGCGGCCGCCGCCGTGCAGCTGAGCAGCGAGGCGAAGGCGACACAGAAGGCGCTCACGGAGATCAGGACCGCGAACCACGGCCCGACGTACGTCGAGCTCAGCTCGGTCAGTGTCGAGCTCGCTCCGGCGAACGCCTCCTGACCGGCGGCGTCGGTGCCGTACCCGATGGTCTGGGCGAACATCACCAGCGTGTAGATCACTCCGGCCAGCACCACCGCATACGTCAACGCCTTCGGGATCGTCCGCTTCGGATCACGGGTCTCCTCCCCCAGCGAGGTCCCCGACTCGAACCCCGCCCACGAGAGGAAGCCGAACACCGCCGCCGTCATCACCGCAGTCATCGACGCCTCCCCCGGTAGCAGCGTGCCTAGGTCCACCCCGGTGCTCACCGGCGCTGAACCCGAGGCCACCCGCGCGATGATGATCAGGCTGAGGACGACCATGACGACGATCCCGACCATCCCGATCGCCAGCAGCGTGCGCGTCGTCACCGTCGACTCGCGCACGTTCAACGCCAACGCCAGCGCCGCCGAGACAACCACGACGACCAGCCACCCCCCGGAAGGCTCGGCCAGCCCCAGCTCGCCGAGCATGGCCCCGAAGAAGACTGCGCAGGCACCGGTGATGCACGCCGAGAAGAACAGGTACGTGCCGAGCAGGGCGAAGCCGCCGAAGAAGCCCGCCCGAGGGCCCAGCGTCGCCCCGGCCAGCGCATACACGCTGCCCGCATGGGCGAAGTACCGGGTCAGCCGGATGAACGCGTACGCCACGAGCATCGTCCCAGCGAAGGAGACCAGGAACGTGAACGGCACCGCCTTCCCCACCAGTCCCGCCACGCCGATGCCGTTGAGGGACATCGCCATCACCGGCCCCATGAAGCCCACCGACAACGCGGTGACCTCCCACACCCGCAGCTTGCGATGCAGCCCGGTGGTCATCGAATGAGCCGACTCATCGACCCCGGTCACGGTGCTCTCGCTCATGCCCAGCAATGAAACAAGAGTGACGCGGAACACGTCAAGAGTTTCTACTGAAACATTTGTTACGAATCGTCAAGCGGCCGTGCGGTGTGATCCGTCGGCGGCCAACCGGGGTCCAGGAGCGTCCCCACGGCTTCGAATCGCTCGACGCGGGTCCGACCGGCTTCACCGCGTCGCTCCGTCAGCGCCGCGACCAGCGCCTCGACCAGGGCCAATGCCGGCACCAGGGAGTCGAACGGCGACGGCGACTCGACCCGCACCGGCAGGACCACATCCGCGACCTCAGCCACCGGGGAGAGCCACGGATCGGTGAGCAGCACCACCTGAGCCCCCGCCGAGGCGACCTGCCGGGCCAGCATTGTCGTCGCGTCGTCGTAGCGGCGGTAGTCGAAGACCACCAGCACATCCCGACGCGAGGCGTCGGCCGCCAGCGCAACCCGCGAGAACTCGTCCCGGGGCACCAAGGCGATACCGGGCCGGAGCAGATGCAAGTGAGCCACCAGGTACTCGGCCAACACATGACTGAACCGGCCCCCCACGACATGAACCCGCAGCCGCAGCGAGGCCAGCAGCTCCACCGCACGCTTGAACTCACTCGGCGATACCTCCGCGAACGAGGCCTGCACCGACCCGACGAACGAATCCGCGACATACGGCAGCAACGCCTCACCGGAGCCTGGCAGCCCCCGCTCGGAGTACTGCTCCAACGGCGCCCCCATCCGCGCGTGCACCTCACGCCTCAGCGACCCCTGAAACGCCGCGAAGCCCTCGAAGCCGAGCCGCGCGACGAAACGCACCACCGTCGGCGAGCTCACTCCCGCCCGCTCAGCCAGCTCGGCCACCGTCCCCAGCCCAGCGACCGGGTACATCGACAACAACGCCCGCGCCACCTTCCGCTCACTCGCGGTCAGTGATCCCATAGCCTCCCGCGTGCGCTCCGCAACACCGAGCGGATCCAACCCAGCTCCGGTAGTCGGTGCTGTTACTGGCGGCGACGACATACCCCTCCCAACCTCGAGGACCACAGCCTCTCAGTCCGCACTCTGCCACGACACCACCGCCACGTTCGCCGGCGCGCCACCACCTACCCCAGAAGTCGAGCCAGTCCGCACCCAACTCCGTTGCTCCACGTTCGGCGGTGTGCTACTTCAGCCCTAGGCCATCTCCTAACATGCGACATTCCGCCGGTTGCTGGGCGCTGGCAGTCATCCCGTGTCCTCGGGCGGCATCGGCGGGCTGAAGTCCTACGCCGATTCGATGCTGCATCTCTACGCTGTCGACGTCGAAGAGGCCGCGACCGCCTTGGCTGGTCAGACCGACTACGAGCACCCATGGCTGATCGGCGGACGGACCGGCGCGATCGCGGTGTGGATCAGCGACACCGACATCGACTGTGAGAACCCGGTCGACCTTGACGATCTCGACCTGATACCCATCGATCCACTCCCTCCGTACGTCTGGTATCAGGACATGGTCGACTTCGCCGACGGCATCAGCGACCGCGCTGCGGGCGAGCGCCTGCAGCGAGCTGCAGGGCAGGGGAGCGTTCCGGCGCTTCAAGAACGAGCTCTACCAGCGACATCCAGATCTGATCTCGCTCTGGCACGCCTTTCGGGATGCCCGCGCTCGTCGGCGGGCCGTGGAGTGGCTTCGGGACGAGGACCTGATCAGCGGCGATGAGGCTCAACGGTTCCTTGATGAGAACCACGAGCCTGCCCTTCCCTGACGGCAGACGGCTCGACTCGCATCGGCTCCGCCCCGCAGGTGCCCTGGCGATGGTCATGCCGCGCACGCCGGCGACGCGCGCGTTGGTGCCTCGGCGTCTCGTGAACTGACAGGGGTTCGAGGCTCGTCTTGATCCGGTCCGCACGTGACAACACATTGTCTCATTACGCCCGGTCACATATTGATAGCATGTTGTCACATTCAGTGGATGGGCCGCTCTCGTCGCGAGCAGCTACGGACTGCTCGTCACTGCCGGCTGCCTCGCCTGGTGCCTCCTGCGCCGGCACCGGCCCGCCCCGTGTCCTGACCCGGGCGGGCTGTGCTGATTAGTTCGGATGCTGGCCGGTTGGTAATCCGGCCGGTTCGTATGCTGGCCATCGGCCTTGTGCCGCCGCCCGGCCACCGGGAGAGTAGGCACACCACATACCGAAACCGGAGGAACCCCGTGCCCCAGACCGTGCAGGGAGTCATCGCGCGCGCCAAGGGCGCACCCGTCGAAGTCGTCGACATCGTCATTCCCGACCCTGGACCCGGTGAGGCGGTGGTCGCGATCCAGGCGTGCGGCGTCTGTCATACCGACCTGCACTATCGCGAGGGCGGGATCAACGACGACTTCCCCTTCCTGCTCGGCCACGAGGCCGCCGGGGTCGTCGAGGCAGTCGGCGAGGCGGTCACCGAGGTCGCGCCCGGTGACTTCGTGGTCCTCAACTGGCGGGCGGTGTGCGGGGAATGCCGCGCCTGCCACAAGGGCAAGCCGCAGTACTGCTTCAACACCCACAACGCTGCCCAGAAGATGACCCTCACCGACGGCACGGAGCTGAGCCCGGCCCTCGGGATCGGCGCCTTCGTCGAGAAGACCCTGGTCGCCGCGGGCCAGTGCACCAAGGTCGCCGAGTCCGACCCGGCCGTCGTCGGCCTGCTCGGCTGTGGCGTCATGGCCGGCTTCGGCGCGGCCGTCAACACCGGTGGCGTCCGGCTCGGCGACTCGATCGCGGTCATCGGCTGCGGCGGGGTCGGCAATGCGGCGATCGCCGGGGCCAAGGTGGTCGGGGCGACGACGATCATCGCGGTCGACGTGGACGACAAAAAACTGGAGTGGGCCAAGACTTTTGGCGCGACCCACACGATCAACAGCCGCAACGAGGACCCGGTCGAGCGGATCCGCGAGCTCACCGGTTCCTTCGGCGCGGACGTCGTCGTGGAGGCCGTCGGGCGCCCGGAGACCTACCAGCAGGCGTTCTTCGCCCGCGACCTCGCCGGCACCGTGGTGCTGGTCGGCGTGCCCACCCCGGACCTGAAGCTCGAGCTCCCACTCATCGAGATCTTTGGCCGCGGCGGCTCGCTGAAGAGCAGTTGGTATGGCGATTGCCTCCCCTCCCGCGACTTCCCCACCCTGGTCAGCCTCTATCAGCAGGGCCGCTTCAACCTGGAGGACTTCGTCAGCGAGCGGATCGGTCTGGGCGATATCGAGTCGGCCTTCGACAAGATGCACCGCGGTGAGGTGCTGCGCTCGGTGGTGCAGCTGTGAGCGCCGAGGTCATCGCCACCAGCCCCGGCGGCGTGAAGGTCGAGCGGGTCGTCACCTCCGGGACCTTCGCCCTGGACGGTGGCGAATGGGAGGTCGACAACAACGTCTGGATCGTCGGCGACGAGCGGGAGTGCTATGTCATCGACGCGGCCCACGACGCCGCCCCGATCCTCGAGGCCGTCGGGGATCGCGAGGTCCGCGCGGTGCTCTGCACCCACGCGCACAATGACCACATCACCGCCGCGCCCGCCGTCCGGGAGGCCACCGGTGCCCCGATCGCGCTGCACCCGGCCGACCAGGTCCTCTGGGAGTTGACCTATCCGGACAGCGAACCCGATGAGCAGCTCGCCGACGGCGAACTGCTGCGGATCGGCGATGTGGAGCTGGAGGTGCTGCATACGCCCGGGCACGCACCCGGGGCGGTATGCCTGTATGCCGAATCCCTCGCCCTGGTCTTCACCGGTGACACCCTGTTCCAGGGTGGGCCAGGGGCCACCGGCCGCTCCCACAGCGACAAGGACACGATCCTGGCCTCCATCCGGGACACCCTGCTGGAACTGCCTGCGGAAACCGTGGTGCTCACCGGGCATGGCGACTCCACGACGATCGGTGCCGAGGCGGCCGGGCTGGCTCAGGACGCCGAAGGCTGAGCTGCGCGGGACGATAGGGGCCCCGGACGAGACCTGTGGATAACCCGGGTGACCGGATGCGGGCCGACCGGATCGGTCCTAACCTGCCGGGATCGGCCGGTCTGCAGGGGAGCGGCCACGTATGGCCGGAGTTCTCATGCTCGCGATCCAGCCTCGTCCGTCCACCCATCGCCTGCCCGGGTATGTCGGTGTCGCCCTCGCCATCGGGTGCCTCGTCGGCTGCACCGGCGGAACGTCTGACAGCCGAACGAGCCCGCCGGCACCCGGAGCTCCGGCCTCCGCAACGGACTCCGGGAGCGCAGGATCCGCGGGTGCGAATGTTGGAGGGGTGGGTGTCGGGAACGCGGGAACCGGTGGCAGTGGTGCAGCCGGTGACCCCGCGGCCGCGTCGGCAGCACCCACTCCTACGGCCCTGCCCAGCGTGGCGACCCGCAAAGGCAGCGAGGCCGGCGGCGCGCAGGTCGAGGTCACGCTCAACTCGGTCGTGGCCGGCGGCAAGCTCATGACCGTGACCTGGACCGCTCGCAATGCCGGATCCACTGAGTGGCGGGTCGACAACTACTTCGCCGGCAACGACATTTTTGAGGATCGGCTGACGGGGCCAGGTCTGAAGGCCTCGATCGCCGGGACCGCGGACGGGGTCACCGTCCTGGACAAGTCATCCGGCAAGCGTTATCTGGCGGCCACCACCCCGGACGGTACCTGCGTCTGCAGTACAGATCTGGCAACTCTCCACATCCAGCCCGGCGGCAGCGCCATTTTGGAGTCGGTCTACCAAGCCCCACCCGCCGAGGTGAGCGAGGTGGATGTGAGCATCCCCAGTGTCGGGACCTTTACCAACGTGCCAGTGTCGCGATGAGCACCCGAACGGACCGCATTCGGGCGATTTGGCATCTTTCTCGGCTCGCCGCCGGATACTCCCTCGCTGCCCATCGCCCGGGCCCACGGATGCTCGCGATCTTCGTCGCCGCGCTCGCCGCGAGCGGATTGGCCTCGATCCCGGTGGCCGTGGCGTCACCTGCGGCTTCCGCGGGCGCGCAGCCGCCGGCCCCGGTCGTCGTGCGCGCCCAAGGCGAGCCCACGCAGTTCGTCGTCCAGGAGATCACCGGCCGGGTCGATGACCTGGTGTTCTCGGTGGCCGAATTCGATGGCGCGCTCGTGGACTCCGGCGGCCGGCGTTTTCGGCTGGCCGCGGATGTCCTCTTCGCCTTCGACAAGGCCGACCTGAGCCCAAAGGCCAGCCAGGTGCTGGCCGAGGTCGGCGACCGACTCGAGCGCGCCAAGGCCAGCCGCGTCCGGGTGGACGGATATACCGATGCGGTGGGGGAGGCGGTATACAACCTCGGGCTTTCGCAACGCCGCGCCGAGGCGGTGGCCGATCGCCTGCGGCGGGCGCTGGGCGCCGGGGTGGAGGTGGCGGCATACGGGCACGGGGAAGAGAACCCGATCGCGACAAATGACACCAAGTCCGGGCAGGCCCGCAACCGGCGGGTGACCGTCACCGTCGAGAACTGAGCCGCCCGCACCCGCGGGGTGGCTCGGGGGCTTAGGTCGCCGCCGGGGCCGCCCATTCCGAGGGGTCGGTCCACGCGCCGAGGTTCGCGTAGCGCTTCTGTGCCGCCGAGATCTCGCGGGCGGCCTGGGTCACCACGCTCCGGTCGATCGGGGAGAGCTGGTCGACCAGCAGTGCGTCGGACGGACGGATGCCGGCCCGCCGTTGCTCGATCTGGTAGCGCAGCCGCAATTGCTGCAACACCTCGAACACCTCGACCAGGGTGTTGGCCTGCTCCTGCGGCAAGAGCGTGGACCCGGCGGCGGCCTTCAGCCGGGCCGGCGTGGAGCGTTCCAGCGAGCCGATGGCCAGGGCGCTCCAGCGCGCCAGGTTCACCAGCGGCAGCAGCGCATGTTCCTTGATGTCGTAGTGATCTGCCTTGCGCCACAAGGATTCCCAGCTGGTATTGCGCCGGGCGCGGCGCGCCAAGGCATCCTCGAGCAGCAATTTGACCGTCCCGGGATGCTGACGCATGGTCGCCGCGAGTTCGGCCGCTTCCGCGTCCAGCGGGGCGCCGACCACCTGCCGGGCGTCGAGCAGCAGCGAGATCATAATCGCGCCCTGGTCTCGGGTGGGATCGCCGAGCCAGCCCTCGATGGCGCTCTCCCACTGACCCCGGGAGCGCGACATGACCGACCGTCGGCCACTGACCCCGTGCTCATCGAAGGCGAAACCCGCCTGCGCGAGTAAGTGGTCGAGGTCGCCGAAGGCGTCTCGATAGCGCTGCATCTGCTCTGGGGCAATCCCGTCCGGGAAGACCAGCCCGGAGTCGATATCCGAGGACAGGACCGCCTCGCGCCGACCATTGCTGCCCAGGGCCAGCCAGGTCACCGCATCCATAGGCAGGCCTTGGCGACCCACGACTTCCAGGTCGATGGCCCGCCGAGCGAAGGAGTCGATCAGGGTCGAGTAGGCGGAGATGACCTTGCCTGCGGCCAGCCCACGGGTCAGCAACTGATCCAGCAGGTCCGGGATGTGCTGGGCCAGGGTCACCAGCTCGCCGGTGGAAGCCGCATTGCGCAACTGCAGGTGCAGGCCCACATCCGCGGATACCGGCAGCAAGGCGAAATCGTGCACGGAGATCACGCCGACCAATTGGCGGCCGTCCAGGACGAGCACCGCATCGGCCCCGGTCTCGATCATCGCCAGCAGGGCTTCCGCGGCGGGCTCGGACGCCGCCACCACGGGGGAGTGGGCGGCGGCCACCTGCTCGGCCGGGGCGTCCGGCGGCAGACCCTCGACCAAGAGACGTTCGCGCAGCGAGTTGTCGGTGATCACGGCATACCGGCCCGATTCCCACTGGACGACCGCGGCCCGGCGACTCTGCGCGCTCAATTGGCGGGCGACCTCGCGGGCCGGCAGGTCCCGGGGCACGATCAGGGGCAGTGCACCGGCCAGGTCGCCGGCGGTGCTGGAGATGGGGGCTGCCGACTGCGGCTGGCGCGAGGTCCGAGCCTGCAACAAGTTGTCGGTGAGGAAGCGGGCACCGGCCTTGGTGACGAAGGCGGGGGCGGCCAAATGTCCAGGTATGCAGGCCACCAGCGCGGGAGTCAGCGCGGTGGCGCGGGGGCCGATCGTGCGATCGGTCAGCGCCGCGGAGTAGCCGAAGGTGCCGCCGGTGCCGAGGATTTCACTGGGTTCGAGGGCGAGCCGGTCCTGGTCGTGCCACAACCCAACCTGGCCGCGGACCACGACATAGACCGACCGCGAGGGATCGGCGAAGGCATCGAGGACCAGTTCTCCGGCGTCATATTCCTCGATACGCGCCGCCGCGGCGAGCGCCTCCCGGGCCGTGTCGGGGACGGAGCTGTATGGCAGGTGCTGCGCCAGCACCGTCTGCAGTTCCTTCACTCGCGACATGGTGTCACGGGAGCCGCTCGCCGCGGCATTGCTCACTTGTCGATGACCGCAGGGTCACGCACCTGATAACCGGAAGCAGCAAGGGCGTCCAGGGCGTCCTTGCGCTCCGAGGAGTCGGCGTACTCCTTCAGGGCGGCGTTGACCTTGTCGACCATCGCCTGGTCGCCGGACTTCATCCCGATGCCGTAGTTCTCATCGGTGAAGCCCGCGCCCAGGACGCGCAGCTTGCCCTTGTATTGATCCTGCGAGGCGAAACCGGCGAGGATGAGGTCATCGGTGGTCACCGCGTCCACATCCCCCGCCGCCAGGCTGCGCACGCATTCGGAGAAAGTGGGCGCCTCGCGCAGCGTGATCTCGGCCTTGAAGTTCCTCTCCACATAGTCCGCGGAGGTCGTCCCCGGCACCGAGCACAGGACCTTCTTGTGCAATGTCTCCGGACCGGTGATGGTCGTGTCATTGCGACGGACCATCAGGTCCTGGTGTGCGGTGAAATATGGGTCGGAGAAGGCGATCTTCTGCTTGCGCTCGTCGGTGATCGTCAAGGTGGCGACAACCATGTCCACCTCGCCGCTCTCGATCGCGCTCACCCGGTCGCCTTGGTTGACCGGCACGAATTCGGGGGTCATCCCGAGTTTGCCCGCCACATAGTTGGCCGTGGTGATGTCGAAGCCGGAGTAGTTCGAGCCGTCCTTCAGGCTTACTCCGGGCTGGTCGGTGGCGACGCCGATCTTGATCGACTGCGCACCACTGGGGGCCGCGGTCGTCGAGGTGGACGTCTTGTCGTCGCTCGTACCGCTGCACGCGGTGAGCAACGCTCCGGTGAGTAGGAATGCGGCGGCGCGCCGCGTCATACGGGCCATGGTCAGTCCTCCTCGGTGGTGCGGGTGACGGTCGCGACGGTGGCACCGGTGCTGGCGCCGGCGGGCTGGACGGCGTGCTCGGACCACACCGAGCCGAGGTGGCCGCCAGTGTTGGCGACGACCTTGGGCTTGACGATGCGCCAGCCGATCTCCAGCGCCACCCAAAGGATCGGCACACCGAAGACCATGACGATGAAGCCGATCTTGTGCCAGAACTCGGGGTTGGACTGCCAGCCGCTGACCGCGATGCCGATGGCGACGAGCACCAGGAAGGCCAGACCCATATAGCTGGTCCACGGATAGCCCGGAGCCTGGAAGGGGCTCTTGGGAATAAGACCCTGGTCGACCAACTTCCGCAGCCGCAACTGGCAGGCGAAGATCGTGCCCCAGGTGAAGAGCACACCGATGGCGGCCGCTTCCAGGGCGATCTCGAAGGCGTCCGGGCGTAGGGCGTTGAGCACGGCACCGAAGATCAGGACCACGGCGGTCATGATGATGCCGGCATAGGGGACACCGGAGCTGCTCATCTTCAGGGTAAAGGCGGGAGCCTGCTTCGACATCCCGAGGCTGCGCAGGACGCGGCCGGTGGAGTACAGACCGGAGTTCAGCGAGGACATCGCGGCGATGATGAGCACGGCCTGAATGACATTGCCCATCCAGTCCAGACCCATCCGGCCGAAGACCGAAACGAACGGGCTGGTGCCGGCCTTGTACTCGGTGGTGGGCAGCATGCAGACCAGCAGCAGGATCGAGCCACAGTAGAAGACCGCGATCCGGAAGATGACCGCGTTGACGGCCTTGGGGACCTCGCGCTCGGGGTTCTCCATCTCACCGGCGGCGATACCGACCATCTCGATCGCGGCGTAGGCGAAGACCACACCGGACATCACGAGGATCGGGCCATACCAGTGGTAGCCGCCGCCGCTGGGCCAGAAGCCGCCCGGGTTGCTCCACAGGTTGCTGATGCCGGCCTTGTGGCCGCCGACGTCCATCTGGCCGATGACCACGACCAAGCCGACAAGCAGGAAGATAACGATGGCGCCGACCTTGGCGACCGAGGCCCAGAACTCGAACTCACCGAAGGCGCGCGCCGAGAGCAGGTTGATCACGAGGACCACGATCAGCGAGATGATCACGCTGAGCCACAGTGGGGCCTTGGGCCACCAGTGCTGGATATAGAGCGCGACCGCGGACAGCTCCGCGATGCCGGTCAGGGCCCAGTTGAGCCAGTACATCCAGCCGGTGACGAAGGCGGCCTTCTCGCCATAGAACTCGCGCATGTACGACACGAAGCCACCCGAGGTGGCCCGGTGCAGCACGAGCTCGCCGAGAGCGCGCATGAGGAAGTAGGCGATCATGCCCACGAAGGCGTAGCTGAAGAGCAGCGCCGGACCGGTGGAGTTGAGTCGGGATGCTGAGCCGAGGAACAAACCGGTGCCGATGGCGCCACCAATGGCGATCATCTGGACGTGGCGACGGTTCAGGGTCTGCTTATAGCCGACCTGCTCAGCCTGCAATGCTGCGGCGGCCCCGTGATGGGGGGTGGCCTCGGTCATCGAATCTGCCATGAAAGGAACGCTCCTGCGTCGTTGCGAGAGGGAGAGCGGATGCGTCAGCGTCCCATCGGCTGCCCGAATTCGCATCCCCCCGAGACGATTTCGTCACCTGCTTCTCGTATCCCGGACGTTTTGCGGGATTCCGGGGAACTACTTCGGAGGCGAATTCCGCCCTCGGCGAACCGCATTTGGCGAGGTCGCAACCGAGGCGCCGGGTTTCCCTCGCCGTTACCCGCCGGTCACCCCGTGTCCGTATGTCGGTCACTGTCGGCCCCCGGCGTCGGGCGGGACGAGGGCGTGGAGGCCGAGCTGACGCGGGTAGCCTGAGCAGGTGAGCCTGCGCCTGTTCGACTCCGCCACCCGCGAGATGCGTGACTTCGTCCCCGTTGAGCCGGGCAAGGTGGGTATCTACATCTGTGGCCTGACCACCCAGGCGCCGCCGCACATCGGGCATGTCCGCTTTGCCGTCGCCTTCGATGTGCTGCGGCGGTGGCTGGCGCGCGGGCACGGGTATGAAGTGACGCTTATCCGCAATGTCACCGATATTGACGACAAAATTCTCGCTAAGTCCGCCGCGGCGCAGGAAGATTGGTTCGCTCTTTCCTATCGCAACGAGCGCCTTACGAATGAGGCATTGGACTTGCTCGGCGTCTTGCCGGCCAGTTATGAGCCGCGCGCCACTGGGCATATCGGCGAGATGGTCGAGCTGATGGACACCCTGATCGCCGCCCAGCACGCCTATCCCGCGCCCGATGACAGCGGCGATGTCTACTTCGACGTCCGGTCCTGGCCCCCGTATGGCGAGTTGACCCACCAGCGCATCGACGACATGGCTGCCGCCGAGGACGCGGATCCGCGCGGCAAGCGTGATGCCCGGGACTTCGCGCTGTGGAAGGGCTACAAGGAGGGTGAGCCGGCGACGGCATCGTGGGCAACGCCATACGGACGCGGACGCCCCGGCTGGCACCTGGAGTGCTCGGCGATGGCGCGCAAGTACCTCGGTGACACCTTCGACATCCACGGCGGCGGGGTGGACCTGCGCTTCCCGCACCATGAGAACGAGCTGGCCCAGTCGCGGGCCGCGGGTCTCGGCTTCGCCAACTACTGGCTGCACAACGCCTGGGTGACCATGGGCGGGGAGAAGATGAGCAAATCGCTCGGCAACTCGCTGCTCATCACCGAGGTTGTCAGGCAGGTCCCACCGCTGGCGCTGCGCTACTACCTCACGGCCGCGCACTATCGCTCCACCATCGAGTACCACGAAGGTTCCCTGGCCGAAGCCGAGGCGACCGTGGACCGGATCGAGGGCTTCCTGCGCCGGGCGCTGCCGACCGAGCGCACCGCCGAACCGAGCGGCACGGAAGAACTCCCGGAGGAATTCCGCACCGCGATGGACGACGACCTCGGGGTCTCCGGGGCGCTGGCGGTGATCCACGAGCATGTGCGACGCGGCAACATCCTGCTCGACGAGGACGAGTCGCAGGAGGCGGCGCAGGTCGCTCGCCTGGTGATCGCCATGACCGACGTCCTCGGCGTCAACCCGCTGGCCCCGAACTGGGCCAGCGAGGGTGACGCCGGCGCCGACGCCATGGCCGCGCTGGATGCCGTGATCACCGCTCAACTAGCCGCCCGGGCCACCGCCCGGTCGGCCCGCGACTATGACACCGCCGACGCCATTCGCGACCAGCTCTCCGCGGCCGGGGTCCTCATCGAGGACACCCCGACCGGCGCGCGCTGGACGCTGGCCAAGGGCGGGGTGGAGGTCTGATGCCCGGCAACAGTTCCCGGCGCGGCGCGATCCGCAAGGCCGGTTCCAAGAAGGGTGCGGTCATCGGCTCCGGCGGCCAGCGCCGCAAGGGACTGGAGGGCAAGGGGCCCACCCCCAAGGCCACCGATCGTCCTTATCACAAGGCGCACAAGGCTGCGGCCAAGAGCGCCGCTGCCCCCTCGGGTGCCCGCTCGGGCACCGGTGGCCCCCGCTCGCCGCGGCCGGCGCCCGCCCGGCGCACCAAGGCCAGTTCCGAGATGGTCGCCGGCCGCAACTCGGTCCTCGAGGCGCTGCGTACGGCGATCCCCGCCAAAACCCTGTATGTCGCCAGCCGCATCGACAGCGACGACCGGGTCCGCGAGGTGATCAAGCTCGCGGGGGAGCAGGGCATCGCCATGCTGGAGGCGCCGCGAACCGAACTGGACCGGATCACCGATGGGGCCGTGCATCAGGGGTTGGCGCTGCAGGTGCCGCCCTATGACTATGTCTACCCCGACGACCTCTTGGACAGCGAGCGTCCCGGCATCCCGCTCATCGTGGCGCTGGACGGGATCACCGATCCCCGCAACCTCGGCGCGATCTTGCGCTCGGTCGCGGCCTTCGGCGGTCACGGCGTCTTGGTCCCGGCACGCCGCTCGGTCGGCATGACCGCCGCCGCGTGGAAGACCAGCGCCGGCGCGGCTGCACGCATCCCGGTCGCCCAGGCGACCAATCTGACCCGCGCGCTGCTCGACTATCGCAAGCAGGGCTTTTTCGTCGTCGGGCTGGATATGGAGGGCGATGTCGAACTCCCCGAGCTGGAATTGGCCAGCGAACCGCTGGTGATCGTCGTCGGCTCGGAGGGCAAGGGCCTCTCCCGTCTGGTCCGCGAGAGCTGCGACCAGATCGTCTCCATCCCGATGACCAGCGCCGTGGAGTCCCTCAACGCCGGTATGGCCGTGGGCGTCACCCTGTATGAGGTGGCCCGCCGGCGGCGCTGAGGCCGCGCCCGCCGAGACCGAGAACCCCGGTCTCAGGGAACCCCCAGGTAGAGTCGGGGCGTCAACGTGGCGCCGGTCAGACGGACCGGCGCCCCGCTCACGTGAGGATGGACATGTCCAACTACGACCCCACTAACCCCCAGGCGAACGGGGCCACCCCTCAGCCGCCGACCTATGGGCAGGCCACCCCTCCGCCCCCGCCGGCCTATGGCACCGCGGGCAGCGCCACGCCCCCGCCGCCGGCCTATAGCGATGCGGGTAGCGCCACGCCCCCGCCGCCGCCCGTCTATGGGCAGATGGGCAGCATGCCCCCGGCCGGGTACACCCCCGCCGCCCCGGTTGCCCGGCCCAAGTCCATGGACCTCGCCGTGCGGCTGATGCAGGCCGGCGGTGTGCTGGCGCTGCTCAACGCCCTCACGGTCTTCCTTTTCAAGGACGAGATCCGGGATGCGGCCGAGAAGGCCGCGGCCGACGCGGGGACCAATATCGACATCGACGCCGCGGTCAACGCCGCGATGATCTTCGGCGCGATCTTCGGTCTGCTCGGTGCCGCGCTCTGGTTCTGGATGGCCTCGGCCAATGGCAAGGGCAAGTCCTGGGCACGCATCGTCGCCAGCGTCTTCTATGTGATTTCGCTGCTGTCCTTCGTTTACTCCTTCACCCAGCCCGCCGGCTTCCTGTCGCGGATCCTGGGCATGATCTCCTTCCTCATCGCCACCGGCGCCATCGTGATGATGTGGAAGAAGGAGTCCAGCGACTTCTACGCCGCCAACAGCGCCCCGCGCGTCTGACCAGACGCTCCGGTACGCCGCACCGGCCGTCCTCCCTTCGGGGAGGGCGGCCGGTTCGTTTGCTTGGCCCGGCCGGTATGCCACCGCGCCGGTCTGCCGGGTGCTCGCCCCCCGCGGGGTCACCTCACCCCCGCGGCGGGCTCACCTCGCCCGAGCCCCTGGCGACCAGTACCGGATCGAGCACCAGCCGCTGGGGCGGTGAGTCGTCCCCGGTGAGGCGGGCGATCAGTCGCTCGCCGACAAGCTGGCCCACCCGCCATACGTCCTGGCGCACCACGGTGAGGCCGAGTAGGCCGGCAAGGGGAAAATCATCGAAGCCGACCAGGGCAACCCGTTCGCGCATACCGGCCTCGGTGAGCGCCTGCATGGCCCCCGCGGTGAGCACATTGCGCGCGGTGAAGAGGGCCGTGGGCGGGCGCGGCGCGGCGAGCAGTTCGTGGACCACCGCGGCGGCCTGCTCGTCCTCCCGCACCCCGGTGCGCAGCAGGTCCGCGGGCAGTTGCGCGTCGAACTCGGCAAAGGCACGGCGGGCCCCGCAGATTCGCTCGGCAGCGGTGCGGATGCTGGGATTGTCGCTGATCACCGCGATGCGCCGATGCCCCTGGGCCAGCAGATGGCGCACCGCCAGGTGGGCCCCGCCGGCATTGTCCACCGTCACCGAATCGGTCTCGATGCCATGGGGAGCGCGGTCGACGATGATGACCGGCAGGCCGGCGCGCACCTCCGGCTCGAGGTAGTCCTGATTGGCCGTGGCCGGGACGATGACCAGGCCATCCACCCGGCGAGCAATGAGGTTCTCCACGGTCCGGCGCTCGCGGACCGCGGTCTCGTCCATGCTCGCGCACAGCAACATCACGCCGCGGGGTCGCAGCGCATCTTCCAAAGCGCGGATCAGGGTGGCGGAGTAGGAGTTGGCCACATCTTGGACCAGGACGCCGACCACCCCCGTGGGTGCCCCCAGTCGGCGCAGATTGCTGGCCGCGAGATTGTGCCGGTAATCGAGCCGATCCACGGCGGCCAACACCCGGTCGCGCACCGCGGCGGTGACCCCCGGCTCTTGGTTCACCACCCGGGAGACCGTCTTGATGCTCACCCCGGCGGCCGCCGCGACCTCGCGCATGGTGGTGCGCTCGGTCCGCCCGGAATCGCGGTCACGCCCGGTCGGCGGCGGCTCGGACGCCCGTGTCGTCGCCACATAACGTTTCTTACACGAGCGTTGACGCGGGGGGCAAGCGCTCGCTATGAAAGTCCTGACAACGTTGTCAGCGAGTCTCGGGACTCGTCCGCAGTGGCGCCGATCGGCGTCTCGACAGGAGGAACCATGTCCATTCGTTCGTCCCACACCGCAGCCCGCCGCATCGCGGCCGGGGCCGGGGCCCTCACGCTGGCGCTCACTCTCGGCGCCTGCGGTGACGACGGCACCGACGCCACGACCAGCAGCGGCAGTGGTAGCGGCAGCAGCAGCTCGGGCGACGGTGGTGGCAGCTCCGGTGAAGAGGTCGGCGTCACGCTGATCACCAAGGACTCCACCAACCCCTTCTTCGTGGCCATGCAGAAGGGCGCCCAGGCCGACGCCGCCAAGAACAATGTGAAGCTCACCATTGCCTCCGGCAAGCAGGAGGGCGACGACCAGGGCCAGATCGAGGCCATCGAGCAGGCGGTTGCCCGTGGCGACAAGGGGATTCTGATTACCCCGATGTCCGAGGGCGTCAACGCCGCGATGACCTCGGCGCGCGAGCAGGGCCTCTATGTCATCGCCCTGGACACCCCGCCGGACCCGGCCGACACCGTGGACATCACCTTCGCCACCGACAACCGCCTCGCCGGTCAGCTCATCGGCAAGTGGGCTGCCGCTCAGCTCAATGGCGAGAAGGCGACCATCGCCCTGCTGGACCTCTTCAACGACAAGATCGTCTCCGTCGACTACAACCGTGACCAGGGCTTCCTCGAGGGCATGGGCATCGACGTCAAGGACGGCAAGAAGAATGGCGACGAGGACAAGACCGGCAAGTACACCGGTGGCAAGGGCGGCGACTACGAGATCGTCTGCAATGAGGCCGCGAATGGCGCCGAGGACGGCGGCCGCACGGCGATGGAGAAGTGCCTCGCCAAGAACAGCAACATCAATCTCGTCTACACGCTGAACGAGCCGACCGCGGTCGGCGCCAGCGGCGCGCTGAAGGCAGCCAGCAAGGACGCGCTCATCGTCTCCATCGACGGCGGCTGCGCCGGGGTCAACTCGGTCAAGGACGGCACCATCGGGGCCACCTCCCAGCAGTACCCGCTGAAGATGGCCACCATGGGTATGGAGGCGATCGCCAAGATCGCCCGCGGCGGCGAGAAGCCCAAGCCCTCCGAGGGGCTCGACTTCTTCAACACCGGGGTCGCCCTGGTCACCGACAAGCCCGCCGACGGCATCGACAGCATCACCGCCGACGAGGGTGCCAAGATCTGCTGGGGTAACTAACCATGTCGAGCGCGTCGTCCGAGGCTGCGTCGAAATTCGGCGTCGGCTCGCATACCCCGCTGCAGCGCCTGCAGCATCAGCTGCACCAATACCCGTGGATCTCACCGCTGATCATCCTGTTGATCAGCTTCGGGGTCTTCACCGCGCTGAACTCCCGCTTCCTGACCGCCAACTCGTTGGGCCTGCTCATGCAGCAGACGGCGATCATCGCGGCGCTGGCCGTGGGGCAGACCCTGGTGATCCTCACCGCGGGCATCGACCTCTCGGTCGGGGCGATCACGGTGCTGTCGATGATGGTGATGGCCTCCCTGGCCAAAGACGGCGGGATGCCCGGGCCCCTGGCCCTGCTCATCGGGGTCGCCCTGGCCACCGGCGCGGGCTTGCTCAATGGGCTATTGGTGACCCGGCTGAACCTGCCGCCCTTCATCGTCACCCTGGGCACCCTGTCGATCTTCACCGCCATCGCCCTGCTGTATTCGGGTGGCTCGAGCATCCAGGCGGCCCACCTCCCAGATTTCATCAATCTGCTCGGCGATGGTTTCAAGATCGGCGGTATGCGGCTGACCTGGGGCGTCGTCCTGGTCCTGATCATGTATGCGGTGATCGGCTTCATCCTGAGCCAGACCGCCTGGGGCCGGTATGTCTATGCCGTCGGTGACGCACCGGAGTCGGCCCGCCTCTCGGGTGTGCCGGAGAAGCGGGTGCTCCTGCAGGTGTACACGATCGCCGGCCTGCTCTATGGGCTGGCGGCCTGGGCGCTGATCGGGCGCTCGGGGGCAGCCACCCCCAACGCGATCACCGACGCCAACCTGCAGTCGATCACCGCGGTGGTGATCGGTGGCACCAGCCTCTTCGGTGGCCGGGGCCGGTTGGTGGGCACCCTGATCGGGGCGCTGATCGTCCAGGCCTTCGCCTTCGGGCTCTCCCTGGCCGGGGTGAACCAGCAGTGGCGCGTCCTGGCCACTGGTGTGCTGGTCATCGTCGCGGTCTCCATCGACCAGTGGATTCGGAAGGTGAAGGCATGAGCGTCGCCAAGCTCCCGCTGTCGATCGACCACATACCCGACGCCAAGCGACACATCTATGACCAAGAGCCCATCCTGTCCGGGCGTGATCTGCGGATCATGTTCGGCCGGGTGGTGGGCCTGGATGGGGTGAACCTCGACCTCTATCCGGGTGAGGTGCTCGCGGTCATCGGTGACAATGGCGCCGGCAAGTCCACGCTGATCAAGTGCCTGACGGGGGCATATATCCCCACCTCGGGCGAGATCTATATGAACGGCACCCAGATGAATTTCGCGCGTCCCCAGGACGCGCGGGAAGCCGGCATCGAGACGGTCTATCAGCAACTGGCCGTCATCCCCGCCCTGGATATTGCGAGCAATCTCTATCTCGCTCGCGAGGAACGCCGGGCCGGGCTTCTGGGCTCGGTCCTGCGGATGCTCGACAAGAAGGGCATGGCCCAGCGGGCCGGCAAATCGGTGCAGGACCTGGGCATCCAGACGATCCAGAACATGGGGCAGGCCGTAGAGACCCTCTCCGGCGGTCAGCGCCAGGCGGTGGCGGTGGCTCGGGCCGCGGCATTCGGCAGCAAGGTGGTCGTCCTCGACGAGCCGACCGCAGCCCTGGGTGTCAAGGAATCCGGCATGGTGCTGGACATGATCAAGCAGTTGCGGGACAACGGTCTCGGCGTGATCTTGATCAGCCACAACATGCCGCACGTCTGGGAAGCCGCGGACCGTATCCACATCCAGCGCCTCGGTGGCTGCGCCGGCGTGATCACCCCGCAATCGCACGATATGGGCGAGGGCGTGGCGATCATGACCGGCGCCAAGCGGCTCACCGTGGACGCCCCGGTGGACGCGCCCGTCGCCGGGGGCGAGGTATGACGATCGTCGTCGGCTATATCCCCACCCCCGAGGGATCCGCGGCCTTGGATGCGGCCGTGGACCAGGCGCGCTTGCGTTCCGAGCGGTTGATCGTGGTCAACACGGGCAACCACGGTGACTACAGCGACCCGGTCTTCGCCTCCGGGCCGGACCTCGACGCACTGCAGGATCAGCTCACCGCGATCGGCCTGGAGCACGAGGTGCGCCAGGCCACCGCGGGCCGCTCGGCGGCGGAGGAATTGCTCAGCGCCGCCGAGGAAGAGGATGCGCAACTGCTGGTCATCGGCCTGCGCAAGCGCTCGCCGATGGGCAAGCTCCTCCTGGGCTCCACCGCCCAAGAGGTGTTGCTCAACGCCAGTTGTCAGGTCCTCGCCGTCAAGGCGAGCTGACCCGGCATACGGGAGCCCGATCGGCATACGGCCGGGTGCACTGCGCCTTTAGCGCTCACGCACCCGGCCGTATGCCGTTCTCGCTCAGTCGCTATCGCTCAGGTCGGGCGGCGCACGATCGGCAGGGGAGCGGTGTCCTCGGCGAGCACCGGCATCTCCGCGGTGTCCACGCCGACGATCGACTTCTCATTGGGCTTGGCGGGCAGGACATTGGCCAGATAGTCGACGAAGGCATCCTCGATCCGGAAGTCGTGCCCGGCCAATTCGGCCATATACCACCGGTGTTCCAGGATCTCGTGGAAGATCTCCGCGGGCTCCAGCTTGCCGCGCAGCTCCCGCGGCACCGCGCGGGTGATCGGCTCGTAGATGCGCGTCAGCCAGTCATGGGCGACGAGTTCTTCGTCGTCCTCCTGGGCCGCGGTGGCGACCCGATAGGAGTCGAGATCGTTGAGCAGGCGCCGGGCCTGGTTCTCCTCGACGTCCAGGCCGGTCAGGCGCAGGAGCCGGCGGCTGTGGTGGCCGGCGTCGACGACCTTGGGCTGGATCCGGATGCTGGTGCCGCCGAGGTCGGTGACCATGGACAGCTCGTCGACATCGAAGCCGATCTCGTTGAGCCGGCGGATGCGATCGTCCACCCGCCAGCGCTCCTCCAGGGTGAACTCCTCCTCCTCGGTGAGTTCTGCCCAAAGTTCCCGGTAGCGCAGCACCAGCCGTTGCGAGGTCTCCACCGGGTCCTCCCCGCCGAGCATCCCGCCGGCCTCGAGATCCATGAGTTCCCCGGCGATATTGACGGCGGCGATGTCCAGATCGTGTTCGCGCTGCCCCTCGGAAAGGCGCTTGCGCAGTTCGCCGGTCTCCGCGTCCACGAGATAGGCCGCAAATGAGCCGGCATCGCGCACGAAGAGGGTGTTGGACAGGGAGACATCACCCCACCAGAAGCCGGCCAGATGCAGGCGGACCAGGAGCACGGCAAGCGCGTCGATGAGCCGGGTGGCGGTGTCCGGTCGCAGCGCCTGGCTGTAGAGCGCGCGATAGGGCAGGGAGAACTGCAGGTGCCGGGTGATCAGGCAGGCATCCAGCTCCCGCCCCTCGGCGTCGGTGCGACCCTGCACCACCCCGAAGGCCTCCACACAGGGCAAACCCAGCCGGGCCAGATTGCGCAGCATGTGGTACTCGCGGATGGCCAGCTCCGCCTTGATCTCCTTGATCGCGATGACCCGGCCTGAGAGCTTGACGAAGCGCACCACATGCCGCGAGATGCCCCGCGGCAGCGCGGCCAGCCGCTCCTGCGGCCAGTCCTCCAGGGGCAGCTCCCACGGCAGGTCGATGAGCGCGGGATCCGGCCGGGCGGCGGTGATATCCAGGGGCACGTCCGCCATTCTCCCGTATGCCGCCCCGCTCGCGTCCGAGGACAAACGAGCGGGCCCGGCCGACACGAGGTCGGCCGGGCCCGTCATCCGAGCACCAGAGGCGCTGGTCAATCCATCAGGCGGGCACCGGTCTCGGGGTGGAACAAGTGCACCCGGCTCTCCTGCGGGGTGATGTAGAGCGTCTGGCCCTTCTCCGGGGGACGGCGGCCGTCGACGCGGGCTATGAAGGGCTTCGCGAGGCCCTCCTCCTTGGCGACGTGGCCGGTCTGCGGGGTGCCATAGACATAGGCGTCGGCGCCGAGCTCTTCGACGACCTCGATGACGACCGGCAGGCCGTCGCCTTCGGTGCGCACGTCGACATCCTCGGGGCGGACACCGACGACGACCTCGCCACCCGCATTGCCCAGGGCATCGCGGGGGACGGGGATGACCTTGGAGCCGAACTTCACGCCGCCGTCGGTCACCGGCATACCGATGAGGTTCATGGCGGGGGAGCCGATGAAGCCGGCGACGAAGAGGTTGTCCGGGTGGTCATACATCCGGCGCGGGGTGTCGACCTGCTGCAGCAGGCCGTCCTTGAGCACCGCGACCCGGTCGCCCATGGTCATGGCCTCGGTCTGGTCGTGGGTGACATAGACCGTGGTGACGCCGAGGCGGCGCTGCAGGGAGGCGATCTGGGTTCGGGTCTGCACACGGAGCTTGGCGTCCAGGTTGGACAGCGGCTCGTCCATGAGGAAGACCTGGGGGGAGCGCACGATGGCGCGGCCCATCGCCACGCGCTGACGCTGACCGCCCGAGAGTTCCTTGGGTTTGCGGCCCAGCAGGTGCTCGATTTGCAGGATCTTGGCGGCGTCGCGCACGCGCTTGTCGATCTCGGCCTGGGGGGTCTTGCGCAGTTTCAGGCCGAAGGCAAGGCGCGCCTGATCGTGAACGTCACCGTGACGGACGGCGAACCCAAGCCCGTGATGCAGGCCGTGGCGCACTGGTACCTGCGCCAGATGCCGAAGAAAGACTGACCTTCTGCCCCCCTCCCCCACCCTGGAAGCGTTCCAGGGTTTTCTTTTATGGGGTCAGCGGCGCGGCATACTGCCCCGCGTGACCGTCTCCGCCGAGCGCGCCGCCGAAATCCTGTCCGACCTGGCCGTATCGCTGGGCGCGGACGCGGTGGGCTGGGCACCGGCGCGGGTGCCCCCGGGCGCGGTGGACGAATACGCCGCGTGGCTGGGCGCGGGGAGGCACGCGGGCATGAGCTACCTGGAGCGGCAGCTTCCGGCGCGGGCCGACCCGGCTTCCCGGCTCGCGGGCGCTGGGCGCGTGCTGGTGCTGGGCGTGGCGCACTCGTTTGCGCTGCCCCCCGTGCCGCCCGGCGGCGTGCGGGTGGGCCGCGTGGCGCGGTACGCCTGGACTCCCGATTACCACGAGCAGTTGCAACCCGTCCTGAATGCCCTGGAGGCCCACGCGGCAGAGCTTGGCGTGCGGGCGAGGGGGTACGTGGATCACGGCCCGGTCATGGAACGGTTGTTCGGCGCTCAGGCATTCCTGGGGTGGCGCGGGAAGTCGGGAATGCTGGTCAGCACCAGTTACGGCGCGTTCCTGACCCTGGCGGTGATGCTGACCGACCTGCCCCTGGATGAAGTCCCGGACGCTCACCCGGACAGGTGCGGGCGTTGCCTGCGCTGCGTCACCGCCTGCCCGACCGGGGCCATCGGGAATGACCGCACCATTGACGCGAACCTGTGCATTTCCTACCTGACCATCGAGCACCGCGGGCCACTGCCGCACGACCTGCGCCGGGGGGTGGGCGACTGGCTGTTCGGGTGTGACGTGTGCAGTGGGGTCTGCCCGTGGACGGTGAAGGCCGGGCCACTTGCGCGACTGTTCCAGCCTGACCCGGAGCTGGCTTTCCCCGACCTGACGCGCTTTTTCGGCGTGAGTGAACGGCAGTTCGAGCGGGACTTCGCGGGCACGGCTTTTCTCCGTCCGCGCCGCAAGGGCATGGCCCGCAACGCCCTGACGGTGCTGGGCAACACCCGTGCCCCGCAGGGCTGGCCTCTGCTGCTGCTAGGCCGTGAAGACCCCGCCTGGGAGGTGCGCGAAGCGGCAGCCTGGGCGCTGGGCGAGTGGGGCGAGCAGCGACACCTTTCCCCCCTGCTGGACGACCCGCACCAGGCAGTTAGACAGACGGCCCGGCAAATTCACGAGCAGGTTTAACGGCGTCTTTTCCGGTCAGGTGAATGCTCTAGGATGGTGGGCATGATTTCCCGACTTTCCTTTCTCTTTGCCGGTGTCCTGAGTGCTGGCCTGCTGGGGTCGGCGCACGCGCAGGTGGGCGATCAGGTGGCCCCGGTGCTGGCCCACCCCCTGTTCAAGGACGCTGGGCGCGGCCCGGCGGGCACGTACACCCTGCCTGGCGGCCTGAGCGTGCTGCTCAGTCAGTCTCAGGGTTACCTGCTGTCCGGCACGGTGCAGGCCAAGTACGAGGCTCCTTCCGGCCTGAGCGTGTCCGGCGGCACTGGGGCGGCGCAGGCCACGTCCGCGCAGAGCGTGAGTGGTGCAAACGCGACCTTCAAGAATGTGGCGGCGGCCATTGGCGTGCTGAGCGGGTACGGGGACGGGCTGGCCGGGCCGCTGGAACAGTTCCTGAACCGCCCGGACGTGCCCGCGCAACTGGAACGGGGCTTCAGTATCCGCGCCGACCCGTTCACCATCTCTGCCAGAACGGAAGCGGGGGTCTTGAAGGTCACCATCAGTCAGGTGCAGGTGCCCAGATCGGAAGAGCCCACG
>CAKZIH010000207.1 GCA_936931335.1 uncultured Nostocoides sp.
ACCGAGGCGCTGATCGGCGCGGTCTTCCTCAGCGGCGGCCTGGGCCCGGCCACCCTGCTGGTGCACCATCTGGTCGGGGCGATCCTCGCCGCCTCTGCGAAGCTCGGCGCGGGCCTGGATTGGAAGACCTCCCTGCAGGAGGCGTCCGTGGCACGGGGGATGACCTCCATCGTCTACCGCATCGTCGGCGACGGGCCCGAGCACGACAAGATCTTCACCGCCACCGTGTTGCTCGACGACATCCCGAGCGGCGAGGGCGTGGGGCGGACCAAGAAGGACGCCGAGCAGCGCGCCGCCGAGCAGGCCTGGACCGCGCTGCAGGAGGATTCGGCTATCGACGAGGTTGATCGCCCGGATGCCTGAACTCCCCGAGGTGGAGGTCGTCCGGCGCGGAGTCGATGCTCACCTGACCGGCCGCACCATCGAGGCGGTCGAGACCTTCTCCGCGCGGGTGGTGCGACGGCATACGCCGGGCGCGGCAGACCTGAGTGGGCGGTTGGCCGGCCGGCGGGTGGATGCGGTGTCGCGACGCGGCAAGTACCTCTGGCTGGAAGTCGGGGAAGAGGCGCTGATCGTCCACCTCGGCATGAGCGGGCAGTTGCTGCTCGCCGCGCCTGGCCAAGCCGATCCCAAGCACCTGCACGCGCGCTTCCGGGTCCTCGACGAGCCCGGGCGGGAGCCGCTCGAGGTGCACTTCGTCGATCAGCGCACCTTCGGCGGCCTGGCTTTGGCGCAGTTGGATGGCGACGGGATCCCCGAGCCGGTGCGGCATATCGCCCGCGACCCGTTCGATCCCCTTTTCGACCCGTATGCCGTTGCCCGCCGCGTCGTCACGCGCGCCTCGGGCATCAAACGGCAGTTGCTCGATCAGACGCTGGTGTCTGGGATCGGCAATATCTACGCCGATGAGGCGCTGTGGCGGGCTCAACTGCACGGCGAACGGCCCGGCGATCGGCTCACCAAACCGGCCGTGATGCGACTGTTGGGCCATGCCAGGGACGTGATGGCCGATGCTCTGGCGGTCGGGGGCACCAGCTTCGACAGCCTCTATGTCAACGTCAACGGCGAATCCGGCTACTTCTCCCGGTCGCTGGATGCGTATGGCCGTGCGGGCCTGCCGTGCCGACGGTGCGGCACCCCGATGCGCCGGGAATCCTTCATGAACCGCAGCTCGACCTCGTGTCCGCGCTGCCAACCGCGCCCACGCCTGCCGCGTTCTTGACCCGTCAGGGGATGGGGAGCTTCTTGAGTTTCACCTTGACCCCGGTGTGCGCATAGGACAGGTCGGCGAAGGCCTGGCGCACCAGGGCGGCGAAGCGGTGCTGGCCGGTCATGCTCGGGTGGATGCCGTCCGGCTGGAGTTGGCTCGGGTCGGCGGTGACCGCGGCATTCCAGTCGGCGACGATGGTGTTGGGGTAGTCGCGCGCGATTCGGGCAAGCGTCGCATTGTCGGTCTTTGCCCGGGCCATCGCGACGTGCACATTGACCAGGACGACCATGCGTTTCGGCCCGAGCTTGTCGAGCGTCGCCCGGGCTTCCTGCTCGTCAACACCGGCATTGGTGCCGAAGACCAGCACCACGGCGCGCCGCACCTCGCTGCCCGCACTCGTGATCGCCGACAGGCCGGCACTCCAGCGGCGGTTGGGTTTTGGCTCAAGCCGGATCCCCCGGGAGGAGGAGCGCATCGCCGGGGCGCCGCCCCCCG
>CAKZIH010000208.1 GCA_936931335.1 uncultured Nostocoides sp.
AGTCCGCGGACAGCCCCAACAAGGGCAAATTCGGCTATGCCGCAGCCCCGGTCAACAAGACCGACAGCTCCGGCTGGCTCTACACCTGGTCCTGGGCGGTGCAGGAGAAGAGCGCCAACAAGGACAACGCCTGGAAGTTCATTTCGTGGGCCTCCAGCAAGGAGTATGAGGAGCTCGTCGGCAAGGAGCTAGGCTGGAGTCGGGTGCCCGCGGGCAAGCGCGCCTCGACCTACACCAACGCCGACTACCTCAAGGTGGCCGGTGCCTTCGCCGAGGCGACCAAGGCCGCGATTGAGGGTGCCGACCCCAACAACGCCGGTGTCCAGAAGCGCCCGGCCCCCGGTATCCAGTTCATCGGCATCCCGGAGTTCCCTGACCTGGGCACCAAGGTGTCGCAGCTCGTCAGCTCGGCCATCGCCGGTCAGACCAGCGTTGACGACGCCCTGAACCAGGGTCAGCAGCTCGCCGAGAGTGTCGCCAAGAAGTACCAAAAGTAGGACTAGCCCATGACGGCTACCACTACCGCGCCCAAGCGGGGCGCCGGTGCGCCGCGGAGGATGAACCTCCAGCGCACCGGCGCCTGGGCGCGCCGGATGCCTCTGCTTCCGGCGATGATCCTCGTCTTCCTCGTCACCCAACTGCCCTTCGTGGTGACGATCATCGCGTCCTTCATGAACTGGAACGCCTACTACCCCGACGAGCGGGGTTTCGGTGGGCTGGCCAATTACAAGACGGTGCTCACCGACCCGGCCGCCCGCAAGGCGATCTGGGTGACTGTCCTGCTGACGGCCGCGGTGGTGCTGATCTCCCTCTTCCTGGGCCTGATCATCGCCCTGCTCCTGGACCGCAAGTTCCCGGGCCGCGGGGTGGTGCGGACCATGATGATCACGCCATTCCTGATCGTCCCGGTCGCCGCCGCCCTGCTGTGGAAGCACGCGCTCTACAACCCCGAATACGGCCTGTTCAACGGCCTGTTGACCAAGGTTTTCGGTAAGGACGCACCGCAACCGGACTGGATCAGCCAGCATCCGATGTGGTCGATCATCTTCGCGATCGTCTGGCAGTGGACGCCATTCATGATGTTGATCCTGCTGGCAGGTCTGCAGTCCCGGCCGCTGGATGTCGTGGAGGCGGCCCGGATCGACGGGGCCTCGTCCTGGCAGATCTTCCGGCATATGACGCTGCCCCACCTGCGTCAGTACATGGAGCTCGCGGGCCTGTTGGGGACGATCTACATCGTCCAGAACTTCGACCATGTCTTCACGATCACCGGCGGCGGCTTGGGCACGGCGAACCTGCCGTACTACATCTACCAAACCTTCTATACCGCCCATGACTACGGGCTGGCCTCGGCCGCCGGCGTCATCGTGGTGATCCTGACCAATATCGTCTCGACGATCGCCCTGCGGACGGTCTTCAGCATCTTCCGAGAGGACAAGCGATGAGCACTCTCGCCACCGGACAGGTGGAGAACGTCCGCAAGGAGTCCCCGGTCGGCATCCTGCTGGGGATCGCCGCCTGGATCATCGGTCTGGCTTTCGTGGCGCCGGTGTTGTGGATGATCCTGACCAGCTTCCACAAGGAGGTCGACGCGGCGTCGAACCCGCCGCGTTTCACCGCCCCGCTGACCCTGGACGGCTACCGCAGCTTCTTCGAGTCGGGACCGTGGCCGTCACTGATCAACTCGACGATGGCCAGCGTCATCTCCACGATCCTGGTCATCCTGCTGGCCTTCCCCGCGGCATACGCCCTCTCGATCCGCCCGGTCAAGCGCTGGAATGATGTGCTCTTCTTCCTGCTCTCGACCAAGTTCCTCCCGGTGGTCGCCGGTCTATTGCCGATCTATCTCTTCGCCGAGAAGATCGGGATGATCGACAACATCTGGCTGCTCATCCTCTTCTACACGGTGATGAACCTGCCGATCGCCATCTGGATGCTGCGCAGCTTCCTCGCGGAGGTCCCGACGGAGATGCTCGAGGCCGCCGAGGTCGACGGCGCGGGGCTGCTGCTCACCCTGCGTAAGGTGGTCGCCCCGGTGGTGACCCCGGGCCTGGCCTCGGCCGCGCTGATCTGCTTCATCTTTAGCTGGAACGAGTTGCTCTTCGCCCGGGTGCTCACCGGGACCGTCTCGCAGACCGCTCCGGTCTATCTGACCGGTTTCGTCACCAGCCAGGGGCTCTTCCTGGCCAAGGTCTGCGCGGCTTCCCTTGTCGTCTCCCTGCCCGTCCTCGTCGCCGGCTTCGCGGCGCAGGACAAGCTGGTCCAGGGTCTGTCCATGGGCGCGGTGCGCTGATGGCAGAACCCGTCGCACTCGGCACGGCCACCCTCGGCGAACTGCCCGCCGAGGTGGCCGTGCCGGCCTACGACCGCTCGGCGCTCACGCCGGGGATCGTCCACTTCGGGGTGGGCGGCTTCCACCGCGCCCACCAGGCCATGTACCTCGATGCCCTGATGAATGCCGGTCAGGCGCAGGAGTGGGCGATCGTCGGGGTCGGCACCATGCCCGGCGACGCCCGGATGCGGGACGCCATGCGCGCCCAGGACTGCCTCTACACGCTGGTGGTCAAGCATCCCGATGGCTCCCGGGAAGCACGGGTGATCGGCTGCATGGTCGATTACCTCTTCGCCCCCGACGACCCCCAGGCCGTGCTCGACCGGCTGGCCGATCCGGCCACCCGCATCGTCTCGCTGACCGTGACCGAGGGCGGCTATCACGTCAACCAGGTGACCGGACAGTTCGATCCGGACGCGCCGGACCTGCAGGCCGATCTGGCCGGGGACGGCCTGCCGCGCAGCGTTTTTGGGTTTCTCACCGAGGCGCTGGCGATGCGGCGGGCACGCGGCATACCGCCGTTCACGGTGATGTCGTGCGACAACCTGCCCGGCAATGGGGATGTCGCCCGCAAGATGCTCACCGCCTTCGCGCAGTTGCGCGACCCGGAGCTCGCCGAATGGATGCGCGCCGAGGTGGCCTTCCCCAACTGCATGGTCGACCGGATCACCCCGGTCACCCAGCAGGCGGATATCGATGACCTCGCCGAGCGCTTCGGGGTGGCCGACGCCTGGCCGGTGGTGTGCGAGCCGTATACCCAGTGGGTGCTGGAGGATCACTTCCCGCAGGGGCGACCGGCATTCCAGGAGGTGGGCGTCCAGATCGTGCCGGATGTGGTGCCCTACGAACTGATGAAGTTGCGCCTGCTCAATGTCTCGCACCAGGCGCTGTGCTACGTCGGCTACCTCAGCGGCTATCGCTATGCGCACGAGGTATGCCAGGACCCGCTCTTCGTCCGTTTCCTGCTGTCCTATATGGAGCGCGAGGGCAGCCCCACCCTGCCGCAGGTGCCCGCCGTCGACCTCGACGCCTATCGCCACCAACTCATTGAGCGGTTCGCCAACCCCGAGGTGCGCGACACCCTGGCCCGGTTGTGCGCGGAGAGCTCCGACCGGATTCCGAAGTGGCTGGTCCCGGTCATTCAGGAGAACCTGGCCTCGGGCGGGGAGGTCGAGCGCTCGGCGCTCGTGGTCGCCTCCTGGGCCCGGTATGCCGAGGGTCGCGACGAGCAGGGTGAGCCGATCGAAGTCGTGGATCGCTTCCGGGACAAGGTGATGGCCGCCGCGGCCGCGCAGGCCGATGACGAACTTGCCTTCCTGCGCGATCGGGACTTCTTCGGCGATCTGGTCGACGACGAGCGGTTCACCACGCCATACCGGCGGTATTTGGCCTCGCTGCACGACAATGGGGCCCGGGCTACCGTGGCGGCACTCGAGGGCTGAGCCCGCCACCGAATGAGGAGGATGCGATGACGGCCGGTGCGCTGGTCGCCGGGGTCGACAGTTCGACCCAGTCCTGCAAGATCGTCGTCTGCGACGCCGAAACCGGTGCCCTGGTCCGGTCCGCTCGCGCCGCGCACCCGGACGGCACCGAGGTCGACCCGCAGGCCTGGTGGGCAGCCTGGGAGCAGGCGTCCGCGGGGGGCATCCTCGACGATGTCGCGGCCATCGCCGTCGGGGGCCAGCAGCACGGCATGGTCACCCTCGACGAAGCCGATGAGGTCGTGCGTCCGGCGCTGTTGTGGAATGACACCCGCTCCGCGCCGGACGCCGCGGCCTTGGTCGCGGAGTTCGGTGGCCCAGCCGCCTGGGCGCAACAAATGGGCGTGGTGCCGGTGGCCGCGGTCACTGTCAGCAAGCTGCGCTGGCTGGCGCGCAACGAGCCCGACAACCTGGCCCGCACCCGCACCTGCGTGCTGCCGCACGACTGGCTCACCGGGCGGATCCTCGCCGCGGGCGGGGGATTCACCCGCTGGAGCACCGACCGGGGCGATGTCTCGGGGACCGGCTACTGGTCGGCCTTCACCCAGGATTACCGCGCCGATGTGCTCGACCTGGCCATCGGGCGCAGCCTCGAGGTCCCGGCGGTCCTCGCCCCGAATGTCGCTGCGGGAGCGACACAATCGGGTCTGCTCGTGGCGCCGGGCACCGGGGACAATATGGGCGCCGCACTCGGGCTGGGCCTGGTCCCGGGTGATGTCGTGGTCTCCCTGGGCACCAGCGGCACGGTCTTTGCGCGCCACGAGGCACCGGTGGCCGATGCCAGTGGCGCGCTGCAGTCCTTCGCCGATGCCGAGGGTGGCTACCTGCCGCTGCTGTGCACCCTCAATGCGGCTCGGGTGCTCACCGCCGGCGCCGGCATGCTCGGGGTGGACCTCGCGGGCCTGGACGAACTCGCCCTGGCCGGTCAACCCGGCGCGGGCGGGCTCACCCTGCTGCCCTATCTCGACGGCGAGCGCACCCCCAACCTGCCCGGCGCGACCGGCTCGTTGCTCGGTCTGACGCGCTCCAACGCCACCCCGGAGAATCTCGCCCGCGCGGTGGTGGAGGGCATGCTGCTCAACCTGGTCGCCGGCGTTGACGGGCTCCAGGATACCGGGATCGAGGTGCGCCGGGTGCTGCTCATCGGCGGCGCCGCGGCCTCCCGGGCGGTGCGCCAGATCGCCTCGGAACTCTTCGCGGTGCCGGTCGCCGTGCCCGCCGCCGGGGAGTATGTCGGTATCGGCGCCGCCCGGCAGGCGGCCTGGGTGCTCTCCGGGGCGGACGCGCCACCGGATTGGCCGGTCCGCATCGAGAGCGCCAGCGAGCCTGGCCCAGCGCGACAACGCGCCGAGATCGTCGGCCGCTACCGCGAGGCGCTGGCAACGGTCCACGGCGGCTGACCGGGGTCAGCCGGCATACCAGCTCAGCGAGCAAAGGTTGGGTTCCGGCGGGGGAGGTGCGCCGGGGATGGACTAGGGGGAGTGCCGGCGCATGGCCCACGCATTCGCGGGCGTGCCAAGGAGCGTTTAGGGGGCCGCGCCGCATTGCGTGGCGCTACCGCCGCCGCGGCGAGCAAGGGCGGTCCGGGATCGCTGCCGTAGGCTGTCCCCTCGTGGCCACCGACTTCCCGACCGAGATCTCGCAACTGCGCACCACCATGACCTCGGTGCGCGAGGTCACCGACCTGGATGCCCTCGGTGCCAAGATCGCCGAGCTCGAGGCTAAGGCCGGTGCACCCGATCTGTGGGACGACCCGGACAGCGCGCAGCAGGTGACCTCGGCGCTCTCCCGGGCGATCGCGGAACGCGACCGAGTCACCGAGATGGACGGCCGGATCGACGACCTGGAAGTGCTCGTTGAACTCGGCCAGGAGGAGGGCGACAGCGCCACGCTGGATGAGGCGGAGCGCGAGCTGGAGGCCATCCGCGCCCAAGTCGGCGAACTCGAGGTGCGCACCCTGCTGGCGGGGGAGTATGAGATCGGAAGAGCACACGTCTGAACTCCAGTCACGCCAC
>CAKZIH010000209.1 GCA_936931335.1 uncultured Nostocoides sp.
TGAAGAGCTCCTTGGCGATCAAAGGCCTGCAACTGCTCCATTACCCGGTGGTAATCCTCCGCCGCGCCGGGCCGGCCCTGGGCGTTGAGATAGGTGAGCACGCCGAGGTCTCGCAACAAGCGATCGGCGGGGCCACCCGACATACCGCCCGGGGTGCTGCCCATCAAGCCTGAGTTCGCCATCGCCGTGTCGGCCTTCTGCTGCAACTCTGTCGCCGCGGCCTTGGCCTTGTCCAGGAACCCCATCGCGCACTCCTTCGTCACACACACCGAGTCGCCTCAACGATATGCCGCGGCAGCGGTGTGACGCTACGGTTTCGATCGGGCCTTTCCGGGCCACCGCTTACGACGATGGGAAGAAAAGATGGCCATTCACGGGTCGCTGTTCCAGGACTTCCGCGAGAAGGAGACCCAGGACCCCTTCTCGCTCCAGAACAAGAAGCTGCTGCGGGTCGATATGCGCTACGGCGAGGTGCTGGCCCGGGCCGGGTCGATGGTCGCCTACCAGGGCGATATCCGCTTCACCAAGCAGAGTTCCGGGCTGGGCCGGATGTTCAAGCAGGCCGTCACCGGTGAGGGGCTCACCGTGATGACCTGCGCCGGGCAGGGAGATCTCTTCCTGGCCAACGAGGCCGACGATGTGCAGATCATCTATCTGCAGGACGATGCGGTCTCCGTCAATGGCAACAATGTGCTGGCCTTCAGCTCCTCGATCCAGTGGGATATTCACCGCATTCAGGCACGCGGGGCGGCCATGACCGGCGGCCTTTACAACGTCTCCCTGCGCGGCACCGGGTATGTCGCGATCACCACCAAGGGTGAGCCGGTCGCCCTCGACGTGGCCAGCGCCCCGACCTTCGGGGACGCGCAGGCCGTGGTGATGTGGACCGCAGGCGTGCGGATGGATGTGCGCGTGGACACCGGTGGCCTGGGCTCGATGATGCGCGGCGGCACCGGTGAGACGCTGCAGATGGCGTTCAGCGGTCAGGGCTATGTGCTGGTGCAGCCGAGCGAGTCGGTCGTGGACGGCGGCCACTCCCAGCAGCAGCAGGGCGGGGCCGGGGGGATGCTCGGGCAGTTGCTCAGCTGAGCGCACCGCATACGTCAGCGGCGCCCGGCCCAGGTATGGGGCGGGCGCCGCTTGCGGTATGCGGAGTGCGCCGAGCGAGTTCAGTACCTCGCGAGCTCAGGAGCTCGCGGACTCAGTACTTCGGCGCGGCGGGCGGGACGTCCCCGTCGGGCCCGGTCTGCCCGTCGTGCCCCGGGCCGAACTTCGGGTCGGGGTCGGGAACCCAGCCAGTGGATTCCCTCGCGGCGTGCCGACCGGGAACGGACTGCCCGGGCTGGTCGTCGCTCTCGAACTGCGCCTCGGGACGGGGCTGGCCAACGTGACGACCCACGGCAGCGTCCTGTCCGGTGGCCACGTCGACCCAGCCGGTGGGCTGCGCAGCGGGCGGCTCGGTGGCCAGGGGTCCGCCCGGGGCGGTGTCGGTGGGGAACTGGGGTGGGAAGGCGGTGCCGGGACCGCTGGTGGCACCGGGGTGCCAGTCGTGGCCCGCCGCGGCGCTGGCGTTCATCCCGCCGCCGCCCGCGCCGGGCGTAGCGTCGGTGCGCTGCTCGGCGACCTTGTCCACGGCATTGCGAGCCGCGACACCGAACTTGGCGACCTTGTCCTGGTACTTGCCGTCCGTCTTCTCGTTGATCGCCGCGGTCGCCTTGTCCACCCAGCCGTCGACCTTGTCCCGGTTGTCGTGGGCGAGCGTGCCCACCTGTTTCTTGGCGTCACCGAGGGCCTTTTGCGCGAGCTTGCTCACCTGGTCCAACCGGCGGTCCAGGTCGAGGCTGTCGATGGTCTTCTTGAGACTCTCGTTGAGGTTGCTCATACTGGGCTTGCCCCTTCTGCTATCGGACGCGCGAACGCTCGCGCGGCTCTGGAGGGTGCAACGCTGCCGCTGCCCCGGACTGTTCCATTCCCGGCCGCTCAGTCTTCCCGCAGACAGATGAGGTGAGCGACCAGGGCGGTCCACCCGGTCTGGTGGGAGGCGCCCAGACCCCGGCCCGTGTCCCCGTCGAAGTACTCACTGAATGTCGGATGCGCCTGCCACAGCGGGTCGTGGGGCAGTCCGGCGGGATCACTGGGCCGCCGGCCGTCGGGTCCCGCGCGGAAGAGCCCAACCAGGCGGGAGTCGATGTCCGCAGCCACCTCGGCGACCCCCCGATAGCTGCCGGAACCGGCCGGATACTCGACCTGCAGGTCGGCGGCCATCCCGGCGGCATATGTGCGCAAGGCGTCGGTGAGCAGCACGTTCACCGGCAGCCAGATCGGTCCGCGCCAATTGGAGTTGCCGCCGAAGAGCCCGGAGTCGGACTCCGCGGGCAGGTAGCGCACGCTCAGGTCAGCGCCGTCCAGCTGCAGCGTCAAGCCATCCCGGTAGATCGCGGACAGCGAACGTATGCCGTGGTCGGAGAGGAATTCCGCCGGGTCGACCAGGCGCCGCAGCACCCGCACCAGCCGGTCCTGGGTGAGCACCGAGAGGGTGTCCGCGGCGGCTGTCGTCGAATGCACCAGGGCGTCCAGGAGTTCCGGGCGGCGCGCGAGCAACCAGGCGCGGTGGGCGGTGAAGTCGGGCAGCGCCTTGTCCACCCAATCCGGCATCGTGGCCACCCCGATGAGCGGCAGCAAACCGACCATCGAGCGCATCCGCACCGGCTGGCTGCTGCCGTCCAGCGCGACCAGCACGTCATAGAAGAAGCCGTCCGCGTCGTCCCAGAGCGAAACCTGCTCCGAGCCGAAGGTCTCCATCGCCTCGGCGATCGCCAGGAAGTGCTCGAAGAATTTGGTGGCCACCTCATCCCACGCGGGATCCTCACGTGCCAACTCCCAGGCGATCCGCAACATGACCAGGCAGTAGAAGGCCATCCAACTGGTGGCATCCGACTGCTCCAGGCGGGAGTTGTCGGGCATTGGCGCGCTGCGGTCGAAGGGCCCGACATTGTCCATCCCCAGGAATCCGCCCTCGAAAAGATTGGACCCCTCGGAATCCTTGCGGTTGACCCACCACCCGAAGTTGAAGAGCAACTTGGTGAAGACCCGCTGCAGGAAGGCTCGGTCGATCCCGCCCGAGATCCGGAACACCTGCCAAGCCGCCCAAGCGTGCACCGGCGGGTTCACATCGCTGAAATTCCATTCGTATGCCGGGAGCTGGCCATTGCCGTGCATCGCCCACTCGCGGCACATGAGCAGGAGCTGCTCCTTGGCGAAGTCCGGGTCGATGTGGGCGATCGCCACGCAATGGAAGGCCAGGTCCCAGGCCGCGAACCAGGGGTACTCCCATTCGTCCGGCATAGAGATCACATCGGCCAGGGAGAGGGTGGGCCACTCGGTATTGCGCCCCAGCGGCTGCGCGCGTCGGCGCTGCGGCGGTGGGGCCAGCTGGGCAGGATCGCCCTCGAGCCATTGGCGCACGTCATAGCGATAGAGCTGTTTGCCCCACATCAGACCGGCGAATGCGCGCCGGGCGATCTCGGCATCCTGCGCGCTCGTCCCAGCCGGGAGTACCGCGGCATAGAAGTCATCCGCCTCGCCGCGCCGTTGATCCCGGACGGCGTCGAAATCACCGAAGGGGTCGCGCCGAGCGGTGCCGTCGTCGCGCGTCAGGCGCAGGCGCACCGTGACGCTGGCCCCCGGGGCCACCGCGTCGAAATGCCACCAGAAGGCGGCCTTGGTGCCATCGGCGCGACGCAGCAGCGAGGCGTCCCCGTCAACGACGGCAGCATTGATCGCGTCCTTCGGGGTCGTGCAGCCGCCGCCCACCCCGAAGGTGGCGCGCTCATTGGTTTCGTTGTCACAGAAGAGAACCCGGGGCTCGCCGTCGGCGATCAGCAGATAGCGGCCAAGGAAACCGTGCTCCGCCACGATCGCCGCCTGGTCCCCGGGGCCGCGGGTGGCCGTCAGTCTGGGTCGGCGATCATCGCGCCCCCAGGACCAGGTGTTGCGAAACCACAGCTGCGGCAACAGATCCAGGGCCGCGGGGTCCGGGCCGTGGTTGGTGGCAGTGATCTCCACCAGGACGTCGTCGGGGGCGGCCTTGGCATGGGTGATCGTGACATCGAAGAACCGGTTGTCCTCGAAGATCCCGGTGTCCAGGAGCTCGTACTCGGGCTCGTCGCGCCCCCGCGCGGCATTCTCGGCGACCAGATGGGCATACGGGAAGGCGCGCTGGGGATAGCGGTAGAGCATCGCGGCATAGGAGTGCGTGGGGGTGGCCTCCAGATGCCACCAGTACTCCTTGACGTCCTCGCCGTGATTGCCCTGGGGGTTGGTCAACCCGAAATAGCGCTCCTTGAGCCGGTCGTCATGGCCATTCCACAGCGCCACAGCGAGATTGAGGAAGCCGTAGCGATCGGTGAGCCCGCCAATTCCGTCCTCACCCCAGCGGTAGGCCCGGGTATGCGCGTGCTCGAACGGGAAATAGGTCCAGGCGTCGCCATCGGCGGAATAGTCCTCCCGCACCGTCCCCCATTGCCGGCCGGCGAGATAGGGACCCCACAGGCGCCAGGGTGAGTCCGGGCCGGCCGCCTCGGCCAGCCGCGCATGCTCGGCCGTACGCGGGGTGCTCGCCGCAGCGTCCTGCGTCGGGGTGGTCGGCGGGGCCGTCTCGTCCGGCCGGTCGGGGGTTGCCTGGGTCATCCGCTCAGCCTGTCAAAGCGGGGCAGCCGCAGACGTTTCGGGTGCAACCGGAAGCTGGCAATTGCGTGTGAGTTTGCCTGCGCGGACGTGGGTTGTCAGGCCCGTTGTTTACGGTGTCCCCATGCGTTGGCTACCCGGGACCGCCGGCCCAGCCGAACGGGCCACACCGCCAGCGGCCGGGCCCGAGCTGGTTGCTGGGGTGCCGACGGAGCCTCATACGGCGTCCGACGCGACGGGCCGGGCCCGCCGCCCGCCCGCCTGGTTGCCATGGGCGGCGCTGGCGCTCGTGGGCCTGATCGCGCTCGCCGCACTATGGCGCACCACGGGCATACCGGCGGCATACACCGACCAGCAGGCGCACGCGGCGGCCAGCGCCGAGGCGACCAAGGCCATCCAGGACGCCCAACGGCAGCCGCCGGCGGCAGCGGCGGCATACGCCAAGATCGCGCCCTCGCTCGTGGTGATCAAAGGTAGCGGCGGCGGGGACGGCGGCCTGGGCTGCGGGGTGATCGCTAATGCCGACGGGACGATCCTCACCGCGAACCACGTAATCGCCGGCGGCGGCACGATCTCGGTCACCTTCGCCGATGGGACCAAGGCAAGCGCCAAGGTCGCCGAGGCCACGCCGGAGCAGGATCTCGCCACGCTCACCCCGAGCCGGCTGCCCGAGGTGGTCGTGCCGGCGACCCTGGGTTCCGCCGGGGTGATCGGCTCCCCGGTCTTTGCCGTCGGCAATCCTTTGGGCTTGACCTTCTCCCTCTCCTCGGGAGTGATTTCGGGGCTGGATCGGGAGATTCGTACCAGCGAGGGGACGCTTGAGGGGCTGATCCAGTTCGACGCGGCGGCCAATCCGGGCAATTCCGGTGGCCCCCTTCTCGACGCTGCGGGCCGGGTCATCGGCGTGGTCACCGCGCTGGCCAATCCCGCCGAGCGGCCGTTCTTTGTCGGCATCGCCTTTGCCGTGCCCATCGAGTCCGCCAGCGGTGCCCTGCGCGCCGCCCCCATGTAGTCCCGATCAGGAGTCACCGTGGAGCCCGCCCTGAGCGCCCAGCCGCTGGAACAGACCCTTTATGAGGTCAAGAAGACCATCGTCGGGCAGGACGAACTGCTGCAGAAGATGAA
>CAKZIH010000210.1 GCA_936931335.1 uncultured Nostocoides sp.
AGAAGTCGACCGTGTAGACCGGTCGCTGCTGGTTCTCCAAAGCGAAGCCGGTGGACTGTTCGGCGATCACGCCACCGACTTCCTTGAAGGGGTAGGGCCCGAATTGCGCGGCCGCCCAGTTGGTGACTTCCGGCGTGCGCAGCACGTCCTTCTTGGCGCGGGTAACTGCGGCGGTGGTGTTCTGCGTGGTGATGGCCGTGGTGTACGGACGCTTGTTCATGGTGCCGGTGAGCAGGTCGTACTGCCCGACGGCCATGAACGCCAGGTAGGGCGCCATCGGCTTGGGGGAGACCCACTTCCAGGTGTCCTTGGTGGTCCCGCTGGTCTTGCCCATGAAGTCGCCCGGACCGATCGCCTCCAGCCCCTTGGGGACAGTGAAGGTCATCGAATAGGTCGCCTTGTCGCGCGGGTGGTCATTGCTGGGGAACCACCAGGCGGCGATCTCGGGCTCTCCGAGCGCCAGGGCCTCCGAGCCGCTGCCGATCCACGGGGAGATGCCGTTGTAGCTGATCTTGCTCGGGATGCCGGTGTAGGTGACCTTGACGACCATGGTCGAACCGTTCTTCAGCATGGTGGCCGGCTTGACCACGAGCTCGTGCTGATCCGGCTTGGCGAACTCCGCCGGCTTGCCGTTGACGGTCACCGTCTTGGCGCTCAGGACGAGGTCCAGGTTGAAGGAGGACAGGTCCTGGGTCGCCTTGGCCGTGATGACGGCGGTGCCGGTCACCCGGCCCGAGGCGGGGACGTAGTCGACATAGAGGTCGTAGTTGCTGACGTTGTACCCCCCGTTGCCGTATGCCGGGTAGTACGGATCCCCGATGCCCCCCGCACCGGGGGTCCCGCCGCCGGCCAGCGCCCCGGTCGCGGTGAGCATGCCCACGGCGGTCCCGAATGCCGCGGCGGTCGTGGCGCGGCGCCCCCAGCGGTGCGTGCGAATGGTGCTCATCTGCAACTCCTCCTGATGTTTGCGGTCAACGCTGGTCACATTAGGCTCTAGGACTGACAGCCGCACCCGAGGCGGCGGAAAGGTGGCTGATATGTCCACTCGGCTGCCCGCGCGCCGGGAACCGCGAATAGTGACTTTTATCGTCGTCGGTGCGCTCCTCGGCCTGCTAGTCGGCGGTCTCAGCTACTTCATCGAGGCCGACAACGGCCTGTATGGCGGGCGCACCGCCTTCGGCTATCTCGCGGTGTTCGGTCTATGCCTGGGCGCTCTCGCCGGCGCGGTGACCGCCGCGATCTTCGCCGGCCGCCGGCCCCGCTGAGCAGCCCGAGCTGGCCCGGCCGGCATTCCGGCTGGGCACTGCGGCCGAAGCGTGAGCAAAACGACTCCCGGACACCGTATGTCGGGTCCCGGGGCTGTCGGTGCGCCGCCGTATCTTGGTCACGCGCAACCGCGCCCAGTAGCGAAACGGAGTGATCATGACCGACGAGGTGTCCCGCGGCGGCCCCTACGACGGGGAGGACCAGTGGGAAGCGTCCCCCGGGACCGGGGAGGTCCGCCGTGTCGCGACCTGGGCCGATGAGACGCGGCGCTATCGCCGGACCCCCGGTGGCTGGTGGTGGCTCGCGCTGCTGCTGGTGCCCCTGATCCTCGCGTTGGGAGGTCGCCTCTTCGGCGATGACAGCGAGACCCCAGTGGCCAAGCCGACCACCTCGAGCACTCCCACGAGTTCCACGTCGACCAGCCAGAGCGAGTCGCCCAGTTCCTCCTCAAGCCCGAGCAGCGAGTCCAGTTCGTCGTCCTCCTCGTCTTCTGCTACGAGCGGCACTGGCGCGGTCGCGGACAGTGTCTTCGCGGTCACTCGCAGCGGCGAGAAGGTCACGGTGCGTGCGACCGTCGCCGACGAGGCGGCCAAGACCGCGCTGCTGGACTCCGTGCGAGCGGCCGTGCCAGGCGCCGAGATTGATGACCAGGTGACGGTCAGCAAGGGCGTCTCGGGTCCGGACCCCGCGGCGCTCGGCACTGCCGTCGCCGCGCTCAAGGACGCGGGTGACTTCGGCCTCGCTTGGGATCTGCGCACGCTGGTCGCCACCGGCGCAGTCGCTGACGACGCGGCCAAATCCGCCATCGGTGACGCGCTGGCGGGCGCCTGGGCCGGCAGCTCCATCGACAACAGCGTGACCGTCGGTAGCGACGCCAATGCCGCTTGCGCGTCGCTCGGCGGGCGGATCAAGGTCGCCCTCGCCGACACCAAGATCAACTTCGAGCGCTATGGCACCAACCCCGACAAGGCGACCACCGCCGTCCTCGAGCGCATCGCCGGGATGGTCGCGAAGTGCCCCGACGTCAAGCTCAATGTGACCGGTTACACCGACGCCTCCGGGTCCGAGGACGAGAACCTCACCCTGAGCAAGGCGCGCGCCGAGTCGGTCCGTTCGGTACTGGTCGACAACGGTGTCGCCGCCGGCCAGGTCTCCGCGACCGGCAAGGGTGAGACCGAGCCGATCGCCGACAACGACACCCCCGCCGGAATCGCCGCCAACCGGCGCGTCGAGATCACCGTGAACTGAGGACGCCATGGATTTCATCACCGAGTGGCTGTGGTATCTGCTCGCTTTTGTGCTGGGCGCGCTGGCCGCCTGGCTCGTGGCATCGGCCATCGTCAAGCCCAAGAATGAGAACGAGGCGTTCGCCGACGTTCCCGAGACTCGTGCGATCGGAGACCGGTAATGCAGTGGTGGCTCTTCGTCCTGGCTTTTGTGCTGGGAGCCTTGCTCACCTGGATCTATGTGATTCAGCGCGCCACGCGCGAGGTCCGGATCATTCAAGAAGTCCCCGCGCAGGACGGTGATGACGCGACTCTGGGCGCCGCTGCCGCGGCCACGGGTGGTGCCACGCTCGCCGCGAGCGACGATGAGTACGATGACTACGAGGAATCCCCAGCCACCACGTATGACGTGGAGCCCGCAACCTATGCCGACGACGACGTCGCGGCCGGGTCGGTCAGCGACGAGGTGGACACCAATGTGCTCCCCGTCGCCGCGGCTACCTCGACCGAGCCGCTCGCCAACGAGGCGCTCAACCTGGACGCGGAGACGCCCGGCGATCAGCCGTATGCCTTGGATGAGGAGCAGGTCTTTGACCTGGATGCTGTCCAGTCGCAGCCGGTTGCCGAGCCCGAGCCGATCGCTGCCGCCGCGGCGGGTGTGATTGACCTTGATGACCAGGGGGGCGCCCAGGGCATCGACCTGGACGCCGAGGGTGGCCTGGATCTGGACGAGGCGGACTCGCAGGCCGAGGATGCAGCCCCGGCGTCGCTGGACCTGGACGCCGAGGGTGGCTTCGATCTGGACGCCGAGGACAGCGCGCCGGTCACCGAGCCCGAACCGGTGGCTGCGGCTACGGCAGGTGCGATCGATCTGGATGACCAGGGTGGCCTGGATCTGGATACCGAGGGTGGTCTGGACCTCGACGAGGCGGACTCGCAGCCGTACGCGGAGCCTGCGCAGGTTGACGAGGGTGAGCCGGCTCCGGCGAGTCTGGATCTGGATACCGAGGGCGGCCTGGATCTGGACGAGGCGGACTCGCAGCCGTACGCGGAGCCTGCGCAGGTCGTCGACGGTGAGCTGGCACCGGCCGGTCTGGATCTGGATGCCGAGGGTGGTCTGGACCTCGACGAGGCGGACGCCACGCCGCTCGCGGAGTCTGAGCAGGTCGTCGACGTCGAGCCTGCCGTCGAGGGGGTCGACGTCTCGACTGCCCCCGCTGCGTTGGACCTGGACGCCGAGGGCGGTCTCGACCTGGACGAGGCGGACGCGCAGGCGTATGCCGAGCCCGAGCGGGCGGTCGCGGCGCCCGTGGGCGTGCTCGACCTCGATGACCATGGGCTCGACGTGGATGCCGCGGATTCCGAGGCCGGGGTTGAGCCCGCAGTCGAGCCGGAGCCGGTTCTTGACGCCGTACCGGTTTTCGAGGCGGAGCCGGCCGTTGCAGCCGAGCCGGTGGCCCAGGACGTCGACATCGCAGCCCCCGCCGAGTTCGACCCCAGTGCCGAGCTGGACTCCGCCGAAGAGGCGGACGGCCTAGTCGCCTTCGAGGCCGAGGTTGCACCTGATGTGGCACCGGAGGTCGAGCCCGAACTCGAGAATGCGCCCGCTGAGGACCTGGACGTCGCTGGCGTCGGGGCCCCGGCCGTTCTCGACGTGGACTCGGGCGACGTTCAGGCGTTCGATGCAGAGACCGCTACCGACGCCGCCGCGCTGCAGCCCGACGTGGAGCCGGAGGCACTGTCCTCTCCGGTAACCGGCCTCGACACCGAAGTGCCCACACCCGGTGCCGCGTTGCCGATCACCGCGCCGAGCTACGACGCGGACTACCAGCAGGACGTGCTCGCTGAGCCGGCCATCGAAACCGCGTCGGATGAGATCGCCCTCGCCCCAGAGGAAATCGAGGATCTCGCCGTCGAGGACGAGGCGCCGGTGCCCACTGAGGCTCAGCTCGCCGAGGACATCGACATCGAGTCCGCGGACCTTCATATGGCGGACGCGAACCTCGCTGGTGTGCCTGCCGGGCCGGAGCCCACCGGGGGAGAGCCGGAGTTCGCTGAGCCCGAGCCCGTGTTTGAGGTCGAGCCGGCGTTTGAGGTTGAGCCGGTGCCGGCGGCATTCGCCGATGTGGCGGACTCCGAGGTCCCCGCCGAGTTGGCGAGGCCGAGCGAGGACGCCGACACGCAGGCTGCGTCGGCGCTCGTCGACACCGATTTGACCGCGATCGTGGAGCCTGCTGCGCCCGAGTCCTCAGCCGAGCCTCAGGCCGAGCCCCAAGAGCCGGTACGCGACTTCGGCCCCGGCTCGGCCGCACCCGATGCTGATGGCAGTGGCCCGGCGGGGTGGGAAATCAAGGGCAACGCCAGCTCGATGCTGTTCCACACCCCGGACAGCCCGGCATACGAGCGGACGAAGGCAGAGGTGTGGTTCGTCGATGAGGCGGCCGCAACGGGCGCCGGATTCCGGGCCTGGGACTGGCGCCAGCGTTGCAAGGCGGAAAAGGCC
>CAKZIH010000211.1 GCA_936931335.1 uncultured Nostocoides sp.
CGTGCCCCGATCTGTCGTGCGCCACGGCACGCCCCGGATGACGCCCCCGACGTCGGGGCCAGGGTGGCGCCGGAATCGCCGCTCAGGGTCTCTCGGGGGACCGCTCAGGGATGCACCCCGCAGACAGCGCGCGCGTGCGGGCCGAGAGTAGAGACATGACAACGACAGCCGCCGCCCCGTCCGCCCTCGACCGCTTCCTCGGCGCCCTACACAAGTCGCCGATGACCCGCAGCAACGACCGCCGGGTCGCCGGCGTCTGCGGCGCCCTCGCCGAGCGCCTCGGCGTCGCCCCCCGCGTCGTGCGCATCGCCGCCCTGGTCCTGATGGTCCTCGGCCCGGGACTGCCCCTCTACCTTGTTGCCTGGCTGCTCCTGCCGGATCGGCGCGGCCGCGTGCTCTTCGAGGATGCCGTCCGTCGGGGCAAGACCTCCGCGGTCCTGCTGCTCATCGCTGCCGCCTTCGTCAGCCTGGAGGCTCTGCGACCTGGCGACCACCACGGTTTCCCCTGGATCCTGCTGGCCATCGGCGCCGCCTGCTACGTCATCCGCGGCCGCGGTGGCCGCCGCGGACGTCCCGGCGGTGGGCACCTGAGCGGCGGGGCCACCGCATATCAGCCCGGGTCGCCGCTCACAGGACAGGTGACCCAGCCGACCTACCCCAGCCCGTATGGCGCGACCACCCCCTATGCAACCCCGCAGGACGCATCGCACGTCTGAGTGCTGGAAGTGTGTGCAACGCGCGGCGGGAGCAGGGGGCCCGACCGCGTGTTGCCGACACTCTGTATTGGCAAGACTCTGTTGTGTATGCGGCGCAGCTGTTAAACGTTGCGCCGGTACTGCCCGCCCACTTCGAAGAAGGCCTCGCTGATCTGCCCCAGCGAGGCCACTTTCACGGTCTCCATGAGTTCGGCGAAGATATTGCCCCCGGACGTGGCCACCTGCTTGAGCCGCTCCAGAGCCTGCGGTGCCTGCGTCTGGTGCTCGGCCTGGAAGTCGGCCAGCCGGGTCAGTTGCGACTGCTTCTCGGTTTCCGTGCCGCGAGCCAGCTCCACCTTCTGCGTCTCCTGGCCGCGGTCGTCCGCGAGGAAGGTGTTGACCCCGATGAGCGGTAGCGAGCCGTCGTGCTTGCGCTGCTCATAGACCATGGACTCGTCCTGGATCTTGCCGCGCTGGTAGCCGGTCTCCATGGCACCAAGCACCCCGCCGCGATCCGCGATCCGCTCGAACTCGCTCAGCACCGCCTCCTCGACCAGATCGGTGAGTTCCTCGATGATGAACGAGCCCTGCAGCGGGTTCTCGTTCATCGAGAGCCCCCATTCCTGATCGATGATCAGTTGAATGGCCAGCGCCCGGCGCACCGAATGCGCCGACGGGGTGGTGATTGCCTCGTCATAGGCGTTGGTATGCAGTGAGTTCGCGTTGTCGTAAAGCGCGCACAGGGCCTGCAAGGTGGTGCGGATGTCGTTGAAATCCATCTCCTGCGCATGCAGGGAGCGGCCCGAAGTCTGCACGTGGTATTTGAGTTTCTGCGCGCGCTCGCCGGCCCCATAGCGATCCCGCATGGCGACCGCCCAGATGCGGCGGGCAACCCGGCCGATCACCGAATACTCCGCGTCCATGCCATTGGAGAAGAAGAACGACAGATTCGGCGCGAAGTCGTCAATCGCCATACCGCGGGCCAGGTACGCCTCGACATAGGTGAAGCCGTTGGCCAGGGTGAAGGCGAGCTGGCTGATCGGGTTCGCCCCGGCCTCGGCGATGTGATAGCCGCTGATTGACACCGAATAGAAGTTGCGCACCGAGTTGGCGATGAACCATTCCTGGATGTCGGCCATCGCCCGCAAGGCGAATTCGGTGGAGAAGATGCAGGTGTTTTGCCCCTGATCCTCCTTGAGGATGTCGGCCTGGACCGTCCCACGCACCGTGGACAGCGCATGGGCGCGGACCTGCTCGGCCTCGGCCGCGTCGGGCTCCCGGCCCTGTTCCTCCCGGAATGCCTCGAGCTGCTGATCGATCGCGGTGTTGAGGAACATCGCCAGGATGGTCGGCGCCGGGCCGTTGATGGTCATCGACACACTGGTCGTCGGCGCGCAGAGGTCAAAACCGCCGTAGAGAACCTTCATGTCCGCCAGGGTCGCCACGCTCACCCCGGAGGTGCCGACCTTGCCGTAGACATCCGGCCGCGGCTGCGGATCGCGCCCATAGAGGGTCACCGAGTCGAATGCCGTCGACAACCGGGTCGCCGGACTGCCTTGGGAGAGTAGGCGGAAACGACGGTTGGTGCGGGCTGGGTCGCCCTCCCCCGCGAACATCCGCGCGGGCGCCTCCTCCTTGCGCTTGAACGGGAAGACCCCAGCGGTGAAGGGGAAGAAGCCGGGCAGGTTCTCCGCGCGCAGGAAGCGCAGCAACTCCCCATGGTCGGTGTAGCGTGGCAGGGCCACCCGCTTGACCCGAGATCCGGACAGCGTGGCCACGGTCAGCGGAGTGCGAACCTCCTTGTCCCGCACCACATACACCTGCTCATCGCCCTGGTATGCCGCGACCGTCGCCGGCCACTGCGCCAGCGCCTCGCGCGCCGGCGCGGGCAGCGCCTCCTGCGCCTGGGTGAGCAGGGCGGCCACATCGGCGGTGTCCTTCGCCGCCTCCTGGAGCAACTCCTGGGTGGCGGCCAGCTGCTGCACCCGGCGGGCGGCCTCGGTCAGTTCCCCGGTGCTGCGGTGGTAGCTGCGGACACTCTCGGCGATCTCGGCGAGATAGCGCTCTCGGCCCTTGGGCAGCACCGAGGTCAGGCCGGTGGAGACTTTGGTCTGCGGGCTGGGCAGGATGCCGTCGAAGGCCGGCAGCCCGTGTTCGCCGAGCGCCGCCTTGAGGTGCTGATAGAGCGCGGTGACCCCGTCGTCGTCGAAGCGCGCCGCGCTGGTGCCGAATACCGGCATGTCCTCCCACGACATACCGAAGGCGCCGCGGTTGCGGACCAACTGCCGGGCGACATCGCGCCGGGCATCCTCCGCGCCCCGGCGCTCGAATTTGTTGATCGCCACCACGTCGGCGAAGTCCAGCATGTCGATCTTTTCCAGTTGACTGGCCGCGCCGAAATCCGGGGTCATCACATAGAGCGACACGTCGACATGATCGGTGATCTCGGCATCCCCTTGGCCGATCCCGGGCGTCTCCACGATCACCAGGTCGTATGCCGCACAGCGCGCCGCCGCGATCATGTCCGGCAGTGCCGGGGGCACCACCGCGCCGGCCTGGCGCGTGGCCAGGGAGCGGAAGAAGACCACACCCGGTTCGATGGAGTTCATCCGGATCCGGTCGCCGAGCAGGGCGCCCCCACCGCGGCGGCGGGTGGGGTCGATCGCCAGCACCGCGATCCGCAGCTTGTCCTGGGCATCCCTGCGCAGGCGGCGGACGAGCTCGTCGGTGAGCGAGGACTTGCCCGAGCCACCGGTCCCGGTGATGCCGAGCACCGGAACCTTGCGGGTGGCCGCCGCAGTACGCACGGCCGCGGCAAAGGTCTCGTCCGAGCCCGCCTCCAGCACCGTGAGTGCTCGGGCGAGGGCCCGCTCCTCACCGGCCAGCAGCCCGTCCAGGTCGGCGCCCGTGGCCAGATCGCTGTCACACTCGGCGACGAGCTCGTTGATCATCGCGGGCAGGCCCAGCCGCTGGCCATCCTGCGGGCTGAAAATGTGAGCGCCGACCGCAGCGAGTTGTTCGATCTCGGCGGGCACGATGACGCCGCCGCCCCCGCCGTACACCTTGACGTGCCCGGCGCCGCAGGCCGCGAGCTCCTCGACCAAGTAGGTGAAGTACTCCACGTGTCCACCCTGGTAGGAGCTGATCGCCACCCCCTGCACGTCCTCCTGAATCGCCGCCGCGACAATTTCGGCGACGCTGCGGTCATGGCCGAGGTGGATCACCTCGGCGCCCTGGGCCTGCAGCAGCCGCCGCATGATGTTGATGGCGGCATCGTGGCCATCGAAAAGACTCGCAGCGGTGACGAAGCGCACCGGGTGCTCGGGAGTATGCAGGGTGGCGGGCGACGCGGTCACGGCGAACTCCTGGCGCTGGCGGATCGTGGTACATCCGATACTAGGACATCCATATAAATTGGAGCCAGGGTCCGCGCAGGTCCTGCTCTGCGGCCCTGGACGGGCGCGGCACGCGCGAGCAGCGCTCAGCCGCGGGTCGCCCGCTGCCATACGGCGGCGCTGCGCGGCAGGTCGGAGATCTCCCAGTCCCGATCGCCGAGGACATCGCTGCGGTTGGCATCGAAATAGGCCATCCAGACGTAGACCCCGCGGCCGCGCTTGATGGCCTGGGTGAGGAATGCCGCCCGGGCCTCATCGCTGCCGGTGTTCAGTCCGAACTCGCTGAGCCCCAGGGGTTTGCGGTAGTGCCGCGCCACATCGAGGTTCTCCACCAACAGCCAATCCAGGCTCTCCTGCTCCCACCGATAGGTGTCGACACCGAGCACATCCACATATTCCGCGCCGGGCCAGAGCTCTCCAAGCCGCACCCGGTATTGATAGCCGGTCAGGATCAGGGTCGACTTCAACTCGGGGTTGTCGGTATCCGCGATGAGTTTGGCCACACGGATGTATGCCGCCTTAGCGTCCTCCAGCAGGTATTCCCCACCGGCGACCTTGGCGTCCATCTCATGCTCGTAGGCGATCCATGTCGGCCGGTCCCTTGGCAGGCTCCGCAGCCAGTCGCTGATCTCGGCGTCATACCGCCCGAGGCGCACCTGTGCCGGTGGCCGCTTGAAGGACACGATCAACGGGGTGCGGCCGGTGACGCCGCCCTCCACCGGCCAGACCAGCGGTCGCTCGCCATAGAAATACCGAATGACCTCGGGGGTTCCCAGGGCTGCGCTCTGCCGTTTGAGTGCAGCGGCATAGTTCTCCCCGGGATGCGCCCAGACGGCAAACCCAAAGCTGGTGCGCCGCGCCGGCTTTACCGTGGTGCTGGGGGACGGACCCGGCTGCGGGGAAACCTGCGACTCGCAGGCGCCGAGTGCCAGCGCGACCGCAGCGGACAGGGCCAGGCTGGACACGGCGCGCCGCGAGATGCGACGGCCCGTCGTGCCCCTATGCACGCTCGAGCGCGGGGCCCCCGTCTCGCTCCGCACCATCCGCAGATTCAGCCGGGCCCGCCCCATCCGACTGCAGTCCGGGGACAACTTGGCCGCCGAGCGGCATACCCGAGAGGGCACCATCCAGGTCGAAGCCCGGAACCTGGCCATCCAGGGTCATCCCGGGGACCGCGCCATCCAGGTGCAAGGGCGAGGCCCCGTCCAGGGACAACCCCGGTGCCTCGTCCAGATGCAGGGCCGCGCCCTCCCCGTCCAAATGCAACGCCGTCGGGACCTCGTCGCGATGAGTCGAGCACTGCGACGCAGCGACCAGGTCCTCCGCGGTCAGGTTGTAGGGATCGCGGACCACGGCCAGTTCCTGATCCTTCAGCAGCGCGCCGAGGTCGATCTGGTGGTCGTCGACATGCTCATTGTGGCGAGAGGAGCGTGGCAGGACTACCGGGTAATGCCCGGCATCCAGGGCGCTAAGCACCGACCCCACGCCGGCATGGGTGATCACCACATCGGCCTCGGCGATCGCCTGCGTCATCTCGGCGTGCGGGATCAGCGACACCGAACGGCCCACCGGCGGTTCCGCCTGGGTGGTGCCCACCTGCCACAAGGTCTCAGTGTTGGGCGGGAGCACGGGGAAGATCGAGCGCACCGCCCGGGAGAAGTCGAAGCGCTCGGTGCCCAGGGTCACCAGGACCTTGCGGATCGGCTTCACCCGTTCGCGCGGACGGGCCTGGAAGGACTCGAAGAGCGATCCAGACTCCAGCCAGCGGTCGTCGTCGAAGTTGTGGGCGTGCATGATCACGCCGGGAGTGCGGTGCATTATTCGCCCGGTGAGCGAGGGCTGCAGCGTCCGGGTGGCGCTCTCGATGAAATGGCAGACCGCACCCTGGGCGATGGCCGCGTGGATATAAGGCACGGTCAGCGCGGCCCCCGTGGAGACCACCATGGTGGGGCGCACCCGGCGGGCGATTTGCATGGCCAAGGGGATCGACGGAACCACCCGGTGCAACTGCCGCGTGGAGACGGCCGGCACCCAGATCACTTCTTCGCCCGCCAGCAAGGACTCCGTCTGCGGGGTGCGTGCGGTGACCCACACCCGCTCCGCGGGCAGATCGGCGATCCGGCGGACCCACTCGTGCAATTCCTGGATATGCCCACCCGGTGTGGCGGTGAGCAGCACGCGCTCGCTCATACTCCCCTCCCACGTTTGTGCAATGCGTTCATGACCCACTCGCTCGAGGGGGGATAGAGCGCCACCGGGGCGGCGATCCACGCCCGCCACTGGGTGGGGCGGCGCCGAAGGGCCCGGGAGGCCAACCGCCAGGCAGCGATCCGATTGCCCTGGGCCGCCTCACCGAAGGCGAGCTGACCCAACACCCGGGAGTGGCCGACGGTGTCGGCGCAGATCTCGGGATGACGCTGCATCATCCAGTCCAGGCTGGCATTGCGCCCGTCCCAGCGCCGGGCGAAGAAGCTGGACTTGCCCCAGCGCGCGACCACGAGCGGTTCGTCCACATGGGCGATCGGGGACAGCTTGGCCGCCCGCAGCAGCAGATCCCAATCCTCATTCTGCGAACCGGGAGCCTCCTCGGGCACCTTCCCTGAGGCGAGCAGACGCTCGCGATGGAAGAGGAAGCTCGAGGAATGCAGCATGGCCATCCGCGAGCGGGCCAGGTGGCCCACGGTGACCTCTTCGGTGCCGGCCAACCGCGGACTCTGCACGCCGTCGAAGTCGACGGTCATCGCCGTGGTCACCAAGAACGGCGCACCGGTTTGGCGGTAGCGCTCCACTTGCCGGCGCAGCTTCTGCGGCAGCCAGTGATCGTCATCGTCGAGGAAGGCGACCAGCTCGCCGGTGCCCGCCTCGATGCCGGAATTGCGCGCCCCGGCCAGTCCGCGGGTGTGCTGGTTGCGGATGACCTGCAGGCGCTCCGGGAACTCGGTGAGCAGGTTCAGATCCGGCTCGGCCCCGTCGAAGACCACGATGAGCTCGATATCCCCGGCATAGTCCTGCGCCAGCACCGAGGTGATGGCCTCGCGCAGAAGCTGGGGACGATCGTGCGTGGGAATCACCACGGTGACCCGCGGCAGCCCCTGATCCGTCACTGCAGCCGGTTGCCCCGCGTCGGCGCTCATGAGGCGCCCAGGTCGTAGCCGTAGCGCAGGCTCAGCGGAGCGGTGAGCGCGGAAACCAGCCGGGCGTCCCGAGCCGGCAGCGCGGTACGCCACTTCTCATCCGCCCGGATGACCAGCGGACCACCGCGCAGCCGCATCGGGTTGCCGCTGCAGCTGTGCTGGGTGCCGGTCACCTCGATCGACTCGGCGCTCACCGCTTCGGAGTCGGTATGCGGTTCGCCCGCGAACGCGCGCAACCGGGCGGTGGTGCCCACCGGGTCGGCGACGAAATCCTCATACCGGACGCGTTCGATGGGCAGATTGCGCGCACGCAGACCCTCGACGGCCAGGTTGTGGACCATCCAGTGCCGGGCGGTCTGGGCCGGGGTGTAGCGCGTCATATAGGCGCTCTCCTCGTCCCGCGCCTCCGGGCGGGCCACAACCTTGGTCCACGCATAGGCAACCGCGCGCGGATCACGCACGATGTGCAGAACCCGGACGTCGAGGCGGGGACTGGTCGCCAACGCGTGCACCAGCGAGGGCTGCTTGCTGGAGTCGATGACATAGTCCGCACCCGAGGTGGCCACGGCGGCCGCATAGATCTGCTCGTAGTGCCAGGAGTACTCCTTGAGCGCAAACCGGAAGGCACCTCGACCCAGCCGAGTGCCCATCCGGGGGATATGCACGACCCGGTCGATCTCGGCACGCTCGGCGGCGAGCCGGGGGGCGTCCACCCGGTCCCAGCCGCCAAAAGCCCGCTCCCCGACCTCGCCCCAGAACGGGCATTCGTGGAAGGGTCGGCCGCAGCCGCACAACTCGTTGCGCTGGATGGAGCGCTCCCAGATGTGCATGACCTCGCCGAGGACCACGCCCCGCTGGCCGGCGCCCAGGGCCGCCTCGATGACGGTGGAGCCGCTACGCCCGAGGCCGGCAATGGCCAGCACCGGAGTGCGCACCGGATACTCCACCTCGTTACGGAGAGAGATCATCTCGCTTTCGAGCGACATAACTCACTTGCGCAATTCGATGGACCAGCCGATGCCCGCGTTCAGTCCACTGGCCGAGGCCCGGTGCCCGCCGGCCCGGCCGGTGGTGGTGCTGCTGTCGACGACCAACGAACCGGCTCGGCTGCTTCCGGAGGTGACCGAGACCTCACCCCGGGGGTCGGTGCCCGCGGGCACGCTCCAGTCGATGGTCCGGGAGCTCACCCCACTGAAGGCCTCGACGACTCGGGAGGTGGCGCCCACCGAGTAGATAACGGGCGACATGGGGGAGGCGAAGGTGGCCGCCGAGGCGATCCGCTTCACGGGGCTCGTGGCCGCCACATTGCGGTAGGTGCTGACCACCAGCGTGGCGGACGCCGAGGAGTTGCTCTTGACGGTGATCGCCGAACCCAAGTCGCCGGCGGCGAGCCGGCGCGTCCACACGAAGGACCGCAGGCCGATGGTTGAACGAGAACCGGACAAGGTCCAGCCGGCCGGTGTCTTCGGCGACGCGACGCCTGAGGCGTAGGTGCCCACCATGACCTGGACGTCGGACGCCGCGGCCTGCGCCGGGGCAGCAACCGACAGGGAGCTGGCCGAGCCGCTCGCCGTGGTTGCATCCACGAACTCCACATCGCGACCGGGCGTGGTCCCACCCGCGGTCACCACCTGGGTGGTGGTGGCGCTCTGGCCGGCGGTGTCGGTGACGGTCAGGCGGACCGTGTACTGACCGGCCGCGGCATAGCTGTGGCTCACCGTGGCTCCCTTCACCACCGCGGTGTTGTCACCGAAGTCCCAGGAGTAGGTGGCGTCCGCGGGGTTGCCCGCACCATCCGCCGTGGCGGTGCAGTTCAGGCCGGTGCAGGTCACCGAGGCGGCCGCCGTCAGCGGGTTGGTCGGGGGCGTGGCGGACACCGGCGCCACGAAGAGGGCCGTGCCGCGCCAGTCCGCACCGGTGCTCACGGTTTCCGGCGCACCCAGCGTCAGGCCATTGATGGTGCGCCCGATGACGGATCCGGACGCGTTGACCTGCCACAGCTTGCCGGAGGCATAGGTGAGTCCTTGGGTGCCGGCGAAGCCCCCGGCCAGGGTGTTCTGGGTCGCCCCGACGATGCCGCTGTCCAGGTTGAACCAGCGCCAGAAGAGGCTGTCGTGGCCGGCCAGTGTGTAGTAGATGCGGTCGCCGGCGTAGGCGAGCCCGGTCACCGAGGGCAACTGGCCGTAGAAGTCCGGCCGGACACCCCGATAGGTCTGCCCGGAGCCGGTGTCCACCGAGGACCAGGCAGGGTCGTTGTAGGGGTCGATCTCGGTCGCCGGGCCCAGGGTGTTGCCGTCGTAGGAACGGACATACATGGTGGAGGTGTCGTAGCCGTAGAAGAGCCGGCCACCGGCGTAGAACGCCCCACGCACATGCGACCAGTCCAAGCCGAGCGCATTGATATCCCCGGTCGGTGAGGCCGAAGTGCCGGTGAAGTCACTGACGGACAGACCGGTGCTCGAGCCGGACCGGCCGGCGACATACATCTGGCCGGGCAGGCCGAGCTGGGTCTCGTCGGCCGGCTGGGCGCCGCCGTCCAGCGGCAGGAAGCCGAGCTTGAGCCGCTTGTACTTATAGTTGCCTAGGTAGTCGGTGTCGGAGCCGACGAAGAGGCCGGTGGGGGTGACGCCCATATAGGTCGCGCCATACCCGCGCGGGTTGCGGCCCGGGTTCCACGACAAGGGCAACCCACTGTCCGGGTCGAGGGCGGCTATCCCGGGCCGGGGAACCGCGCCCGCGGCGGCGAAGTCGCGACCACCGGGGTTGTTGAACCAGCGCATGTGGCCACCGACGTAGATCGCCGGGCCGGAGACCGCGGTCGACAAGACGGTGTCACCGCCGGTGTAGGCGCTCCAGGTCGGGTTGGTGACCGATCCGGTCTGCGCGGACTCCCAACGAGCCACCGTGTCACACAGCGTGCCGGGGTAGCCGGCGCCCGTGGTGCCGATGACGAAGTAGGTGCCGGTCGGGTCGTAGCTGACCTCACGCATATAGGTGTCGACCGAGCCATAGGCACACAGGGGCTCGTATGCCGGGGTCGACCAGTCGGTCAACTGCGCCGTGGCGCCCAGGGAAATCTTGGCGGCCTGAACGCGCGGCTGTCCGTCGATCTTGCGGAAGTTGCCGACGACCACCATTTCCGCCCCATCGGGACGCACATCCATGGACAGGGCGCCGATCGGCGCCTGGGCACCGACTCCGGTGTTGTTGTGGTGCTCGGACATCTGCAGGTTCACGTAGGGGTCGACGGCCCCGGTGGTGGCGTTCAGGCTGGCCAGGCCGGCGTGTGCGACCCCGCCCGCCGTGGCGAACTGGCCGGCGACGAACAGCCGGCCGCCCACGACCTCGAGGTCGCGGACGATGCCATCGAAGCCCGGAGATTTGAACCCAGGCACCGCCGCCCCGGTGCTCGCATTGAGCAGGGCGACCCGACGGGTGACGATGCCACCGGCATTGGTGAACTGCCCGCCGACATAGACGGTGCCGGCCTGCGGACCTGGAACCACGGAATAGACATCTCCGTCAATCCCGGGCACAAAGTTTGGTAAAAGTGCTCCAGTTGCCGTGTCATAAGCAAGCAACTTGTTGCGGGGAATAGCAGTGCCGCCGGGCGAGGCGGCGGCAGTGAAGGTGCCACCGACAATGGTGATGGACCCGACCTGGGCCACCGAATAGACCATCCCGTCAGAAATAGCGGGGGTATTTGACACCGGAACGGTGCTGACAAATCGCGGATGGGTCGGATCGGCGAAGGCAACCCCACCCCCCAGACCGACGACGAGCACAGCGAGACTGACAGCTGCCTTACGGGCGCCACGCGACATGCCGAAAACTCCTTGGTACAACCCCGACCAGACGGACTTCTCGACCCCCCGATTTGTCCGCCTGGATCCCTAATTTTCCGACCGCTCATGCGAATCGAATGAGAGCAGGATGCTACCGCAGCGCGGCAAGATCTCGGGCCAACCGTCCACAAATGGACAAGGCTTGCGAGCAGATGCCCACGAGTCCGTGGATGGTCCGGGCAGCCGTATGATCTGCGCGTTCCACATTGGCGCCCCGGGCCTGCCCCACTGAAAGAGACGAACCACATGAGTGAGACCCCTGTCGGGCCGCCGATCGACCGCGGTCTCTACGCCCGGGTGTTGCGCCGAGGACTGCACATCATCCTGCTGCCCGCCGTGCTGGGCGCCCTGCTCGGCCTGGGTCTGTCGCTGATCATCCCGCCCGCGTATGCCGCCCATACCCGCGTCCTGGTGACCGCCATCCCCGGTGCCACCACCGTGGTCGGCGGGCGTACGGAGAGCGGCGTCAACCTGGACACCGAGGCCCAACTGGTGACCAGCAATGAGGTCGCCGCGCCGGTCGCCGACAGTGTGCAGCGCGAGATTCCCGAGGTACGCAAGCGCACCGCGGTGACCGTCCCGCCCAATAGCGCGATCCTGCTGATCACCTACACCGACTCGACGCCGAAGCGTGCGGTGACCGGCGCCGACGAGCTCGCCGCCAGCTATCTCGAGCAGCGCGTCAAGGCGTCCGCCGCGCAGCGGCAGGAGAGCGCCGACAAGATCAGCGCGGAATTGGGTTCGGCCCGCCGACAGCTCGCCGAGGCCCAGGATGCGGCGGCCCAGACCAAAGAGAACTCGGTCAAGTCCACCCTGGCCCAGCTTGACGTCAAGGCCAAGCTGGACCGCATCGCCGCCCTGCAGGCCACCCTGGACGGCCTGACGGCCGTGCCGGCGTCGGTGGGCACCATCATCGAACCCGCCCGCACCCCCACCGGGGCCAGCCTGCCCAATCGCAAATTGCTGATCGCCAGCCTCGGGGCCCTCGGCCTGCTCATCGGCCTCTCACTGGCCCTACTGCGCGAACGCTCGAATAGTGCGATCAACTCGGCCGATGACGTGATGCGCGAACTGCACGTGCCCCTGCTGGGCCGCATCGACGCCAGTCGCCGGCTGCTGCGTGAAGAGCAGGTCGACCACATTCGCCGCCAGGTCGTCGACCTCATCCCGGCCGGGACCGGCTGCGAATGTGTGGGCCAGGACCTCGACTTGGTGCATGCGGCGATCGCGGAGATCGACCCACCGCCGGTCCCCCGCCCGATCCAGGGCGAGCGCTATGCCCTGCTGGTCCTGCACCCGAGCGCCGCCCGATCCGGCCCCACCCGGGCCGTTATGGACAATGTGACCAACCGTGGCTATCGCTTCGTGGGCGCAATGTTCATGCGCGAGCGGGAGGACGCCGACACCGAGCCGGTGAGCCTCGACGCCCAGGGAGCCGCGGACCCGTCATGAGTTCGATCGCGGTCCCGGTCCGTGCACCGGCGCCCGCCTCCCGCGCGGCTCGTCCGCTGAGTGTCTTCCTGCTGGCCCTGCCCGTGTGGTGGGTGCTGGGCTTGGCCAACCTGGGGTACTTCCTGGTCGCCGGGTTGATGCTGCTGGATCTGCTGCGCCGTCGCGACTGGCGGGTGCCCCGCGGGTTCGGCTTTTGGCTGGTGTTCATGCTGTGGGTGGTGCTCAGCATCGTCATGCTGGGTTTGGAGGCCTCCGGCACCCTGGTCCAAGGTGTGGGCGACCGGGTCATCCCGACGATCTTCCGGATCGGGGAGTATTCGGCCTGCACGATCATGCTGATCTGGGCGCTCACCCTCTCCGAGGAGGAACTGCCGACCCGGCGGCTGGGTCAATTGCTCGCGGTGGCCCTGGGCTGGAGCGTGGTGGGCGGCATCGCCGGCCTGCTCGCGCCGAATCTGCAGTTCCCCAGTCCGATGGAGCTCCTGCTGCCCGGCGGCCTGAGCCAGAACCCCTATGTCTCGGCGCTGGTCCATCCCGCGACCGCCCAGGTCCAGGATCTATTTTCCGGCGGCGAGGGAGTGGGGCGACCCTCCGCGCCATACCCGTACACCAACACCTGGGGCAACGCCCTGGGCATCCTGCTGCCCTTCGGCGTGGCCCTCATCGCCGACCGGGCAACCCGGCCCCTGGTGCGCGTCGCGGCGGCCCTGGGCTTGGTGGTCTCGGCCGTGGCGACCTTCGTCTCCGCCAACCGTGGCCTGTGGCTCGCGATCGTCGCCATGGCTGGCTTCTTCGTCGTCCTGGCCATGGCCCGCGGCAATCGCGGGGTCATCGTGGCCACCTGCATCGGCGGTCCAATGGCCATCATTGCCCTGGTGGCCACCCCCCTGGGCACTGCCTTGACCGAGCGCAACACCAGCGCCCCGAGCAATGACATCCGGGCCTTCACCGTGGCCCGGGCAGTGGAGATCGCCACCGATTCCCCCGTCCTGGGGTATGGCAGCACCCGCGCCCAACTCGGCAGTAGCAAGTCGATTGCCGTGGGCACCTCACCGGGCTGTCCCAAGTGCGGGAACATGGCCCTGGGGACCAATGGGCAACTGTGGTTCGCCAGCGTCGGACAGGGCTTCGTCGGCGCCGGCCTCTTTGTCCTCTTCCACCTGGCGGTGCTCTGGCAGTATCGCTTCGTGCGTTCGCCGCTGGGGGTGGCCGCGTTGACCTCCGGGGTCGCGGGGCTGGTGTTCATCTTTGTCTACGACCGCACGGTCGCTACCGGCTGCCTGTCCTTCCTCACGATCGCCTTGTTGGTCAAGGTGGCTCGGCAGGAGAACGTGGCATGACCGGGATCCCCTTCCGCGACCAACTGTGGCCCGAGGTGCCCGGGCCCACGCGCAGTTATCTCGCCTTGCCCAATCCCGCGCGCCCGCGGATGCTCATCGACGCGAGCAGCCCGCTGGCCACCCGCCGCGTGCTGCGCGTCGTGACGGTGTCCGGTGGCGCCCGCAACCGGGCCCTGGCGAGCATCGCCGGCCAGATGAGCCGGCTCTATCTGACGACCGGCCGGGTCCGCCTGCCCAGCGGCGAAGGCTCTCTGGAGACGCACATCAGCCACGAGCTGGGCCAGCGCGGCCTGGCCTTCGGGTGGACCTTCGGGCCGCCGCGGGCCAACCGCAAGCCGGTGGTCACCATCGTCGGCAAGTCCGGCAATGCGGCGGCATACGGCAAGATCGCGGTGAATCCGCTCACCCGCGCGCTCCTGGCCCACGAGGCCGAGACGATCACCCGGCTCTCCGGTGCGGTGTCCGGCCTGCAGGTGCCGGGCTGCGGCCCGATCACCGAATGGCAGGGTCTCGGCGTGCTGCTCATCGAACCCGTGGTCCCCATCCACCCGGGCGCGGCGTTGCCCGAGCACCTGCGGATGGCCGCCGAGGATGGGATCGCTGCGGCACTCGGCACCCGCCGGATGCCGCTGGCCGAATCCTCCTTCTGGCAGTTCACCAAGACGCAAATTGTCGTCGCTACCCACGCGAATCCGGCGTGGGAGAACGGCATCCGGGATACGATCCGAGAGATCGAGGCGCGCGCGGGCGAGGTCGAGGTGACCCTCGGCTCTTGGCATGGGGACTGGACCCGGCACAACGTCGGCTATACCGAACGCGGGGCCAGCGCCTGGGACTGGGAACGCTTCGAGACCGGTGTGCCGGTGGGCTTCGACGCGCTGCACTACTGGCTCACCGAGCGTCTGGCCGCGACCGCTGCCTCCACCGACGCCGCCGCCGAACTCGTCACCGTGGCTCCCGAGATCCTGAGCCGGTATGTCGCTTCCGGCGCCATCCGCGACCCCCGCCTGGTGGCGCTGCTCTATCTGATGACCATCGGCACGCGCTATATGACCGATCGCCAGGATCTCGCCGGATCGCTGGCCTCCGGCTTCGAGACCTGGCTGCTGGACAGCCTGCCCGTGCTGGCCCGAACTCTCGACCCGCGGGGCGATCATGCCTGAGTCCACCCGCGCCATTGGTCCGCCCGCGCTCTCCCGCGACCGGGCCGAGGACCTGGCCCGGCAGGCCCTGGTGCGCGGCGCCGACCTGGCCGGTTCGGCGACCCAGCGCTGGCGGGCCCTGCCCGAGCTGCTGATCTGCGGTGGGCAGCGCTGCGGCACCACGTCGATGTACAAGGCGCTGATCCAGCAGCCGACCATCCTGCGGCCCACCTGGCGCAAGGGCGTGCACTATTTCGATGTGGCCTACCCGGGGCACTCGCTGGACTGGTATCGCCGCCACTTCCCGCTGCGGGCCCAGCTCGACCTGGCCGCCCAGCGTGCGGGCGATCACGCCCTGACCTTCGAGTCCAGCCCGTACTACCTCTTCCATCCGCTGGCCCTGGATCGCATCGCCCGCGACCTGCCGCAGGTGCGGCTATTGGTCCTGGTGCGCGACCCCGTCGAGCGGGCCTACAGCGCCCACGCTCACGAACTCGCCCGCGGCTATGAGGAGTTGCCATTCGCCGAGTCCCTGGCCGCGGAGGAGAGCCGACTGGCCGGCGAGGTGGAGCGGCTGGTGGCGGATCCGGCATACGAGAGCCATGCGCACCGTCACCAGGCCTATCGCAGCCGCGGCGAATATGCGAGCCAGCTCGAGCGGGCCGCGCAGCTCATCGGCCGCGAGCGCATCCATGTCGTCGACAGCCACCGGTTCTTCGCCGAGCCCGAGGCCGTGCTCGATGGGGTGCTGGACTTCGTGGGCGTCAAGGGTCGACCGGTGACCCGCTTCGAGCGGCACAATGCACGTCCGCGGCTGCCCCTGGACCCGGGTCTGGCGCGGGAACTGCGCGCGCACTACCGGCCGCATGACGAGGCGTTGACCCGCTGGCTCGGCCGCGCTCCCTCGTGGGCGGAGGAATCGTCCTGAGCGAAACATCCGTCGCTCGCCTGCGTAGCGGCAGCAAGCTCAATCTCGTCGGTGCGGCGATCAATACCGTCTGCACCCTCGGGGTGGCCTTGGCCACCACCCGCGCCCTGGATCCCGGCGGCGCCGGGGTCGTCTTCGCGCTGACTTCGGCATTCCTTATGGCGGCGACCATCCTGCGCCTGGGGACGCCGACCGCCCTGGTGCTCTTCATCGCCCGGGAGAAGGACACCGGCGGGCTGCGCTCGCGCGCCTTCGTGCGCGTCGCGGTA